>JBFGZI010000289.1:0-3238 GCA_041586855.1 Oceanisphaera sp.
TGCAGCAGCGCCTGCTGCGACAGCACCGAGTCTTCGATGATGGTGTGATAGAGCTGGGTGACGTAATGGGCATCCAGTCCAAGCTGACGGCCCTGGTTGATCAGCTCCACCAGCAGCGCCTGCTCCCGTACCTGATCCCGAATCGGCCTCGGGTTTGCCAGCTTGCTACGGGCCACTTCCAGACTCAGGCCTTTGCGTTTGGCCAGCAGGGTCAGCAGTTCCTTGTCGAGGCGGCTGATGTGGGTTCTGATCTCATCCAGATTCATGAATTTGGCTTCCCTTGTACCTAAAAAAGTGTCACCTAGGGTCAACAGACCCGAATAAAAAAGCCTCCCGGTGGGAGGCTTGTCTGTTTGTCTTTCGCTTATCTCTTGCCAGACCAGATGCCGCCCCGTTTATGATGTAAACAAGCAGGATGCAAAAAAGAAGCGAAAGAAAAACAGGGATACGGACACGGCAGTTCTCAACCTTGATAAAGACCCTGATAGAGATACTGAAAAGCGGCGGTGATGACAAGCCTTTTCCGGTAATTTTTGGCAAATAAGGGGGTGTTGGCCGACAAAAGGCGGTAAATGGTCGTTTTTACCATTTACCGCCAGCAAGCCGTGTCGATATCGGTGTGGACTTCGGGAACCATGGCCTGGCCCCCGGGCGATGGATTATTCCGCTTCTTCGCCTTCACTTTCGGTTATCGGCTGAGGGGCCTGGGTGCGCTGGGCCAGCGGCTTGTCGGCATAACGGTTCAGCTGGCGTTCCAGCCGTTGCCCCAGTTCCTTGATAGCGGCGTACAGGTTTTCATCTGCTGCCTGAGCGAAAAGGGTATCGTTGGGAACACCTGCGGTCGCTTCCACCAGATAGTTTTGTCCCTCTTTCTGAATGATGACGTGGGGGCTGATCAGCGCAACCTGGCGCCGGTTCAGCTTCTCGAAGCGACTTTCAATCCGTTCACGAATAGCGGGAGAGATGTCGATAACGTTGCTGGTAATGGTAATGGACATATAGACCCCCTAAGGTGTTTTTTTGTTTGTGTACAGCGTCAGACTACCCTGACAGTAGTTTAATTTCGTGACCCTGATCAACTTTCTCGGGCCCATCCTCCGCTGCGGCCAAAATCTGTGATCGGGTCGCCGCTACCACCAAAAACCCCTTGTCAGGGGTGGGGGAAACGGGCCAGACTCGATCGGATAAGTTGTTTCGGTCACTCCTCTGATACGGGTTACTGCCGGCACCACTACGACCCGTATTGTCTTGTCCAGGCAGGGCCTTGCCTGGCGCAAAAAGAGAATTTATCGTCCCCCATTGGCAGTGTTGTCACTATTCCTTAGGATGGTTCTATCGTCATCTGTGGGAGTGCGCCGTGAGAGGCTGGTTTGGAGTGGGTCTGCTGCTGTTAAGCCTGGGTGTGAGCGTTCAGGCCTCGCCATTGCGTGATCAGTATCGACAGGCCGAGCAGGCACTGAAAAAGAACGATGTGGCCCTTTATGAACGGCTGCGCCAGGGTCTGGATGCTTACCCGTTGACGGTTTATCTGGATTATCAATATCTTGACGATCGGATGCAGCACCTGACCAGGGCCCAGGTTACCCGGTTCATGACCCGCTATTCCGACTCCCATCTGGCTGGCCGGCTCGAACGCCGTTATCTGTTCCGGCTGGCGCGAGATCAGCGCTGGCAGGAGTTTCTGGCATTCTATCCCGCCTTGCCCAACAGCGTTGAACTGCAGTGCGCGCACTACAGAGCCAAGTGGGCAACGGGAGACAGAGCTACGGCCATCGCCGGTGCCGAGCGACTGTGGCTGCACGGTTATTCCCGCCCCGATATCTGTAACCCCTTGTTTGACGCCTGGAGCAGCGCCGGCGGCCGTGGCGATGAACACATCTGGCAGCGGATGCTGCTGGCATTTGATCACCGCCAGGATGGGTTACTCGGCTACCTTGGCCGTCAGTTGAGTTCGTCCGCCCGACCGGCAGGGGACTTCCTGCTGTCTCTCGACAAGGATCCCGAATTACTGGCCGGATCCAGGTTACTGGTTGCCGGTTCGGCTCGCCATAAGGCGGCGCTGGCCCTCGCCTTGTCCCGGCTGGCGGACACCAAACCCGAGCTGGTGATGAGCCTTTATCCCAAATATCAGCGTCAATCAGGTTTGAGTCAGGAGCTGGTTGCCGGCATAGAGCGGCAACTGGCCCGGCGCCTGATGTTCAATCGTACCCGGGATTATCGCGGTTGGCTCGACAGCCGTCTGCCGGTGGTGGGTGATGCAGACTTGTTCGAGCTGCGGGCCCGGCTGGCCATTTGGGAGCAGGACTGGCGCCATCTGCCCGGCTGGATTGATCGGCTGCCGGCAACGACGCAACAGGACAGCCGCTGGCAATATTGGCGGGGCAGGGCGCTGAAGGCCCGGAACCATCATGCCGAGGGCGACAAGGCCTGGCAGCAGGCGGCGCAGAACCGGGACTACTATGGCTTTCTGGCGGCCCAGCAGGGTCGGCATGGCTTTTCACTGCAAAAGAAACCCCTGGTGCCGGCACCGTCTTTGAGTCAGGCCCGTCGGCAATGGCCGGCGCTGCTGCGGGTGGAAGAGTGGCTGGCGCTGGGTGATAAAACCGCGGCTCGCGTCGAGTGGTATCACCTGCTGGGTCGGGTCAATGAAGCCGAGGGGCTGGCGCTGGGCAGCCTGGCTCTTAGCCGGGGCTGGTACGATAAGTCCATCGTGGCCAGTATTCAGATTCGCGCCTGGGATCATCTGGACCTGCGTTTTCCGGTGGTCTATCGGGAACTATTTCAACGGCAGGCCCGCCGCCTGGGGGTGGATGAAGCCACGCTGTTTGCCATCGCCCGTCAGGAAAGCGCCTTCTATGAACTGGCGCGCTCGCCGGTCGGCGCCGGTGGCCTGATGCAGCTGATGCCGGCGACGGCCAGGGAAACCGCGCGCAAGCACGGTATCAGCGGCTATCGCAGTCCGTCCGACGTCTATCGACCCGAGGTGAATGTGCAACTGGGCTCCAGTTACTTCAAGGAGCTGCTGGAGCGTTATAACAACAACCGGATCCCGGCCATTGCCGCCTATAATGCGGGCCCTTCCCGGATTAATCGCTGGCTGAAGGACAGTGGCAGCCGGCCCATGGATGTGTGGGTAGAAAATATTCCCTATCGGGAAACCCGGGGTTATGTACAGAACGTGCTGGCATTTTCGGTGATTTATCAGGACATGCTGGGGCAGAAAAAAACCTTTATCAAA
>JBFGZI010000290.1:0-3235 GCA_041586855.1 Oceanisphaera sp.
ACCTTATACAGGCTCGGGACGATTAAAGGTCGAGCTGGAGGGCGGGCTGACCATGATGGCAGGCAAACGTCTGCCGGCGGCGGCTCGCCGCAGCCTGAAGAGGCTAGAGCGGGGAGATCGGCTGTTTGTTCGCGGCCGGATTCGCGCTAGCCGTAATGGGCGACAATTATTGTGGATAAATCATCCCTGGCAGTTTTACCAGGTAGAGCAATGAATTTTTGCTGGGCAATGTCGAATAAGTTGACTACTATCACATTGTATAAACATTGTGATAAACTTGTTCACACTTAAATCTTATAAATGTCAACAATCGCATCAGGGTACTCGTAGAATGACCGACTTCCGTCAAAAAGCACTCGATTATCATGCCTTACCCACGCCGGGTAAGATCTCCGTTGAAATCAGTAAGCCGGCCGAAACCGCCAAGGATCTCGCCTTAGCCTACAGTCCGGGTGTGGCCGAGCCGGTGCGTGAAATCGCCGCCGATCCCGAAAATGCTTACAAATATACCGCCAAGGGCAACCTGGTTGCCGTTATCACCAACGGTACCGCCATTCTTGGTCTGGGTAACCTGGGCCCGCTGGCCGCCAAGCCGGTAATGGAAGGCAAGGCGCTGCTGTTCAAGCGGTTCGCCAACCTCGATTCCATCGATATCGAAGTCAAGCATCGCACCACCGAAGAATTTATTCAGACCGTGGCCGCCATTGCCGACACTTTCGGCGGTATCAACCTGGAAGACATCAAGGCCCCCGAATGTTTTGAAATCGAAAAGGCGCTGATCGAACGCTGTAACGTACCTGTATTCCACGATGACCAGCACGGTACCGCCATCGTGACTTCCGCCGGTCTGATCAACGCCCTGGAAGTACAGGGTAAAGACATCGCCGAAGCCCGCGTGGTTTGTATGGGTGCCGGCGCCGCTGCCGTGGCCTGTATGGAACTGCTGATCAAGTGTGGCGCTCAGCGCGAAAACATCTACATGCTGGACCGCAACGGCGTGATTCACACTCGTCGTGACGACCTGAACGAGTATAAGGCGCTGTTTGCCAACAACACCGACAAACGCACTCTGGAAGAGGTGATCACCGACGCCGACGTATTCGTAGGCGTGTCCGGCCCCGACGTACTGCCGGCCGAAGCGGTAGCACTGATGGCTGACAAGCCGGTTATCTTTGCCTGCTCCAACCCGGATCCGGAAATCAAGCCCGAACTGGCCCATTCCGTACGCCAGGATCTGATCATGGGTACCGGTCGTTCCGACTATCCGAACCAGGTGAACAACGTGCTGTGCTTCCCCTTCATCTTCCGTGGTGCCCTGGATGTTCGCGCGTCCTGCATCAACGACGAGATGAAAGTGGCCGCCGTCGACGCCATCCGTGGTCTGGCCAAAGAGCCGGTACCGCAGGAAGTGCTGACTGCCGCCGGCGTTGACTCGCTGGAGTTCGGCAAGGACTACGTGATTCCCAAGCCGATGGATCCGCGCCTGCTGCCTCGCGTAGCCCGTGCCGTGGCCGTGGCCGCCGTGGAATCCGGCGTAGCCGGTATTGCACTGCCAGAAAACTACATGCTGGATTGATTCCGCGCATGACATGAAAAAGGGGAGCTTCGGCTCCCCTTTTTGCTGTTCAGGATGTAAGGGGTAAAGCGTGAGGAGTGAGGAGAGCCCCCTCACTCCTGACCCCTCACTTGCGGGTCAGATAAACCCCGGCTTCCATGTGATGGGTATAGGGGAACTGATCGAACAGAGCGAAGCGGCTGATGTCGTGGGTCTGTGACAGGGTCTCCAGATTCTGGCGCAGAGTGTCCGGGTTGCAGGAGATATAGACGATATTATCGTACTCCTGCACCAGCTTGACGGTTTCCTCGTCCAGCCCGGCCCGGGGCGGATCCACCAGTATGGTGTTGCACTCGTAGCTGGCCAGATCTATGCCCTGCAGCCGGCGAAACTCGCGCACGCCGCGCATGGCCTGAGTAAACTCTTCCGCCGACATCCGCAAAATGGTCACGTTATCGATGCCGTTGGCGGCAATGTTGTACTGTGCCGATTTGACCGAAGAGCTGGCGATTTCGGTGGCCAGCACCCGGCGGAAGTTGGCGGCCAGCGCCAGCGAGAAGTTGCCGTTACCACAATACAGCTCCAATAGATCGCCGCTGGCACCCTGGGTGGCATCCAACGCCCAGCTCAGCATCTTTTCGTTCATGCGGCCGTTGGGCTGAGTAAAGCTGTTTTCTACCTGCTGATATATCAGCTCCTTACCCTGTACCTGCAGCCGCTCGACCACGTAATCCTGGCCGACGACCCATTTCTGCTTCTTGGCCCGACCTATGATGCTGGCGGCAATGCCCTCTTGCTGTAGTTGTGCCTGCACACCCTGCACGGCGTGGTGCCAGGCATCGTCCAGCTGGCGATGGTAGAGCAGGCTGATCACCAGCTCGCCGCTCAATGACGACAGAAAGTCCACCTGAAACAGCTTGCGACGCAGCACCGGATCGGGTTTGAGCGCGTCCAGCAGTAGCGGCATCGCCTGGTTGATCAGACGTGATGCGGCGGGGAACTGGTCGACCCGGTATTTTTCCCGAGTGGCCTGATCAAACATGATGTAGTAGAGGTCTTCGTCCTGATGCCAGACCCGAAACTCGGCGCGCATCCGGTAATGTTCGGGCTCGGAGGCAAACACGTCCAGCGCCGGTGGGGTAAAGGGCGCGAAGGTTTCCCGAAGCCGGTCGGCCTTTTCATCCAACTGTGCCTGGTAGGTTTGCGGGTTGACCACTGTGCTCATGAGTTGCCTCTCTGTAAAACGGAGCGCAAATTCTACGGCCTGCGGCGAATTTGTCCAGTTATCGGACGGCGGGCTGATGCCGGAAACTGCATCTGTTCTACTGCACCGGCAAGAAAATCGAGCGTATGCTGGGGCGGTTGGAAGAAGAGGACTGGAAGAAGAGGGCAGAAAATTCGACGAAATCCTGCCCTGTTTTGCCTCTATCCGGCCAGGGCCTGAATAAGCTGACGATCGAAAGCGATACGGCGCTCATTATCGAGCTGTTTGCGTATTTGCTGCTCCAGAGCGCGAACAGCATTTTCAAAGCCCCAGCGACTCAGGGTATTCAGGTCTGCAATGGCCTCCGGCAATTCCAGCTTGTCGCCGTCAATTTGTTCGTATTTCTCAATCAGATGTTTAGCCTGCATCAGGCGTACGGACAACCGACGAGTCAGTGGAAATTCATGGTTTACCTG
>JBFGZI010000291.1:0-3225 GCA_041586855.1 Oceanisphaera sp.
AGTACGTCCATGTAACGCTCAGCACATGACGTCCTGTCATGTGATGGCCGCTGGAGTAGAACCCTTCATCCGCCCCTCTGCTGCCGCGTCGCCTGTGGGAGCGCCCTGCTGACAACTCGGTGCTTAAGGAGAGGCAACAGATGACTCTGCGGCATCAGGGAGGACAAAGGGATCTGTTCAGCCGACCATCCGCACCACGGATGGTGCGGCTGAGCCTACATGGAGGTATTCACGGCGTGTCGGCGGAGCGGGCCCTTTGTCCGACCTTTGCAGATCAACCAAATAGATCAGTTATTTACTCTGTTTGGTATCAGGCAATCAGCGGTTGGGCATGAGGCTGACGGCTGTCCTGCTGTTGATCCAGATGGCGCAGCAGTATGCCGAAGCCGACGTCTACCGACTCGGGCAGCGGCAGCCAGACCACATGGCCGCTACCGGGCGCGACCTCGATGGCTTCACCCCTGCGGTTTTTTAGCTGGTCCAGGGTGAAGGTCAGGTTGCCTTTCGGTGTCATCAACTCCAGCCGGTTACCCACGACAAATTTGTTCTTTACCGCCACCTCTACCCAGTCGCCGTCGCGACCGGTGATTTCACCGACGAATTGCTGGCTGGTGGACACGGAATAACCGGTGTCGTAATTCTGGTAGTCGCTATGGGCGTGCCGTTTGAGAAAACCCTCTGTGTAACCGCGGTGGGCCAGATTTTCCAGGGTGTTCATCAGGGTGGCGTCGAAGGGCTTGCCGGCCACCGCATCGTCGATGGCCTTGCGATATACCTGGGCGGTACGGGCCACGTAATAGAACGACTTGGTACGACCTTCAATCTTCAGTGAGTGTACGCCCATCCGGGTGAGCCGCTCCACATACTGCACCGCCCGCAGATCCTTGGAATTCATGATATAGGTGCCGTGCTCGTCTTCATAAGCCGCCATGTATTCGCCGGGTCTGTTGCTTTCTTCCAGCAGTACCGGCTGATCGTGCGGGGCGCCGGCACCCAGGGTGGGCTCTACTTTCTGCACTGTGATGGGCTCCTGCTTGTGCACTATCTGGCCGGCATCGTCTTCTTTGGCTTCGTGTACCTTGTATTCCCAGCGGCAGGCGTTGGTGCAGGTACCCTGATTGGGATCGCGCTTGTTGATGTAACCGGACAGCAGGCAGCGGCCGGAATAGGCCATGCACAGGGCGCCGTGTACGAATACTTCCAGCTCGACGGTGGGGCAGTTGGTGCGAATTTCCTCGATCTCTTCCAGCGACAGCTCGCGCGACAGTATCACCCGCTCAATGCCGTAATCCTGCCAGAACTTGACCGAGGCCCAGTTGACCGCATTGGCCTGCACCGACAGATGAATGGGCATGTCCGGGAAGTGTTCACGTACCAACATGATAAGTCCCGGATCGGACATGATGAGCGCATCCGGGCCCATCTCCACTACCGGTTTCATGTCGCGCAGAAAGGTTTTCAGCTTGGCATTGTGAGGCTGAATATTGACCACCACATAAAACTTCTTGCCCAGGGAATGGGCTTCGTCGATGCCGGTCTTGAGGTTTTCGTGGTTGAATTCGTTGTTGCGTACCCGTAGCGAATAGCGGGGCTGGCCGGCGTAGACTGCATCGGCGCCATAGGCGAAGGCATAGCGCATATTCTTGAGGGTACCGGCGGGGGAGAGCAATTCAGGTTTGAACGGTTTGGTGGTCAACATGGGATCTCGTCTGATGTCAGGTCAGAGGGCCACCACCAGATGGCGGCCGGGAGCGGTATTTTACGCTCTCGGGCTCCGGATTTCGAGCAGAGACAAACAACCGGGCCCAGGCCCGGTTGTTTGTGGTAGCGACTATTGCTGCCGAATGTTGCTGTCGATAGTTATCTGGAGATATGAGAGATCAGATCCAGTACCTTGTTGGAGTAACCGATTTCGTTGTCGTACCAGGATACCAGCTTGACGAAGTTGTCGTTCAGGGCAATACCGGCCTTGGCATCAAATACCGAGGTGCAGGTCTCACCGATGAAGTCGTTGGAGACCACTTCGTCATCTGTGTAGCCAAGGATGCCTTTCAGTTCGCCTTCGGCGGCGGCCTTGATGGTGGCGCAGATTTCTTCGTAGCTGGCGGCCTTTTCCAGACGCACGGTCAGATCCACCACGGACACATCCGGCGTCGGTACCCGGAAGGCCATGCCGGTGAGTTTGCCGTTCAGCTCGGGAATTACCTTGCCCACGGCCTTGGCGGCACCGGTGGAAGAAGGAATGATGTTCTGAGCGGCACCACGGCCACCGCGCCAGTCTTTATGTGACGGGCCGTCGACGGTTTTCTGGGTGGCGGTAGTGGCGTGTACCGTGGTCATGAGTCCTTCGACAATGCCGAAGTTGTCGTTGATCACCTTGGCCAGGGGCGCCAGGCAGTTGGTAGTACAGGAGGCGTTGGACACTATGTCCTGGTTGTCATACTTGTCGTGGTTGACGCCCATCACGAACATGGGGGTGTCGTCCTTGGACGGACCGGTCAGCACGACTTTCTTGGCGCCGGCCTGGATGTGCTTGCGGGCGGTGTCGTCGGTCAGGAACAGACCGGTGGCTTCGGCCACTACATCGACGTCGAGCTCGCCCCAGTTGAGAGCGGCAGGATCACGTTCGGCGGTGACCCGGATGACGTTGCCGTTGACGAGCAGCTGGTTGCCTTCCACCGCTACATCGCCCTTGAAGCGACCGTGGGTGGAGTCGTACTTCAGCATATAGGCCATATAGTCAACATCCAGCAGATCGTTGATGGCAACGATCTGTATATCGTCACGTTCACAGGCGGCACGAAACACCAGTCGACCGATACGTCCGAAACCGTTGATAGCTACCTTTATTGTCATAAAATCACCTGATATATAGGGTTAAAATGGTCGAATTAAAATTTTATGGTTATAAAATTACAAATAATGAACGAATCGTCAATCGATAACTCGTATTTAATGGCGATCTCCCATGGTTTTTTGAAATTTTATTTCTTTTTTGGTAGTTATTGCCATCGGTAGTCGAAGCGGAACGAAAGAAACGACGGTATCAACTCCAGCCATAAGGCCCGGTTTCCAGCTGATGGATTAGGGTCTGTTGACCTTTCGCGGTTAAATTTTGTTCGAGTTAAACGCGTTTTTATCGCGGCGAGAGGGGTGTAGCCTAGTCATTCTAAGCAAGGCCCTCTCAACAAAGAGAAAAACGCGTTTAGCCGAACCCGCAGGGCA
>JBFGZI010000292.1:0-3203 GCA_041586855.1 Oceanisphaera sp.
GCCGGATCGGTTTCGGCATCAAACAGGCCTACCACTACGGTGTCGTCCCACAGCAGGGTTTCGCCGGGCAGGGGTTCGAATACCGGCTTGTCTTCGGCATCCATATAGGTCACCGACAGGGCACCGCGTCCCAGCAGCATGTTGCTGACCTTGTCGGCGGTTTTTTCGGTGGCGTTAATGCGAATTTGTATCCAGGGCATGGCGAGGCTTCATCAAACGGTAAAGGGAAGATTCTAACATTGCAGCGCTCCGGTGTCCTGTTGGCGGGCAGCAGAATACCGGAGCGCTATAGACCAGTCTCTTGGTCACAAGTCGTCACCATATAGCTTGCGAAGCCAAGCAGCAGCAGGGTTACCTCCTCCGACACGCTTCGAGCACATCCATGTGACGCTCGGCAAATGCCATCCCTGGCATTTGACGGTCGGATACGGCAATCCCTGCTGCTGCTTCCATGCTCAGGAGCTGCCCACTGGCGATGCCAGAAGACAACTCGGCTGCTGGCAGGAGGACAAAGGGTTCTGCTCAGCCGACCTTCTGTTTCAGGGACGAAACAGAGAGCGTACAGGGATGTATTCATAGCGAGTCGGCGGAGCGGGCCCTTTGTTCTCCTATGCTCCGGAGTTACCTTGTACTGCCAGCAGGTAACTTGAACGGATAAAGAGGCAACCCTGTTGCCTCTTTATCCGTAGCTTGAAGTCAGTCGCGACCGAACAGCTGGCGTACCTCGGCGGTGGGCGGTGCGGTCAACAGCGAGCCGAACACATAGGCCAGGCCCGACAGGGTCAGGCTGGGCACGATGGCGTGCAGCCCCAGCGGCTTGATGCCGAAGGTGGTCAAAAGGCCGTAGCTGACGGCGCCGGTCACCATGGAGGCCAGAGCGCCGGTGGCGTTGCCCCGCCACCAGTACAGGCCCAGCACCAGCGGCCAGAAAAAGATGGCCTGCAGGGCGCCGAAGGCCAGCAGATTGAGCCAGATGATCATGTCCGGCGGGCTCAGGGCCGCCCACAGCACAACCAGCCCCAGCACTAGGGTCACCAGTCGGCTGGCGCGCTTGATGGCAGTGGGCGAAGGCGGCGTTCGGCTCAGGTAGTTGAGGTAAAGGTCTTTCACCAGGGTGGCGGAGGCCTGGATCAACTGGGAGTCGATGGTCGACATGATGGCGGCCATGGGCCCGGCCAGAAACAGCCCGGCGACGATGGGCGGCAGCACCGTCAGCATCAGGGTCGGCATCACCTTGTCGGGTACAGTGAGCTCGGGCACCAGCACCCGGCCCAGGGCGCCGGCAAAGTGCATGCCGAACATCAGCAGGGCGCCCACCAGGGTGCCAATGATAATGCCCCTGTGCATGGCCTTGCTGTCTTTATAGGCCAGGCAGCGTACCGCCGAATGGGGCAGGCCAATAACGCCGAAGCAGACCAGCACCCAGAACGACAGCATGAAGCTGGTGCTCAGAAAGCCGTCCGGCCCTCGGGGTTGCACCAGATCGGGATCGATCTCGGCCAGGGCGGTAAACATGGCGCTGGCGCCGCCACCGGCATGCAATATGCCAGCCAGCAGCACTAGGGTCCCCAGCAGCATCAGCACGCCCTGAATGGCATCGGTGACCACCACGGCCCGAAAGCCGCCAATCAGGGTGTAGAGCAGCACTGTGGTGGCAAAGATGATGAGGCCCCCCTGATAGGGCAGGCCGGTCACGGTTTCCAGCAGCCGGGCGCCACCGATAAACTGCACCACCATGGTGGCGACAAAGGCGGCGAGCAGGCCCAAGGCCGCCAGTATCACTACCAGCGGACTGCGATAGCGGGCATAGAGCATGTCGTTGATGGTCAGCGCATTGACCCGACGGGCAATATGGGCGAACTGCTTGCCCAGCACCCCCAGGGTCAGCCAGACGGTCGGCACCTGTATCATGGCCAGCAGTACCCAGCCCAGTCCCATGCGGTAGGCGGCGCCGGGCCCGCCGATGAAGGAAGAGGCAGAGGCATAGGTGGCCACCATGGTCATGGCCAGCACAAAGCCGCCCATGGAGCGGTTGCCGAGAAAATAGTCCTGCACGAAGCTGCCTTGCTGCGGACGGCGGCTCAGCCAGAAGCCCAGCCCGATCATGACGGCCAGGTAGCACGTCAGCGGGAGTATTAGCTCAAGATTCATGACTGTTCTCCCGGCCTGGGGCTGTTCTTCGAGGCAGGATCAGGGCTGTTCTTCAACTCCGGCTCGGAGTCGTCCAATGCAACGGTTTTAAAGCAGTAGCGCACCATCAGCACGCAGAGCACGACAAACAGCAAGGGATTGAACAGGCAGCTCAGCACAAACCACAGCGGCCAGCCACCCAGCATCAGCGTGGGCGGCACCATGTAGGCGCTCAGCCACCAGCCACCCAGATACAGCACCGCCAGCGCCACGCTCAAGGTGGCTTCCCGGCGGGCGATGGATACGATATTGGTCATCTTTGATTTCCCCGGAAGAAGGGGCCGGAGGATAACAGCGGGGACTGACCGGAATCAATGCGCAATGCCCATCGGTGGAGGCAGGGAGCGGATCCCCTCCTGGTATTGTCAGCCGGAGAAACCGTCACCGGCCGCGGCCACGAAGGCCAGCTCGATCAGATAGCGGGGGTTGGCCAGCTCGGCCTTGACGCAGGCGCGGCTGGGGGCAGTGCCGGACTCGAACCAGGCGTCCCACACCGCATTGAAGGCGGGCAGGTTGGCGAAGTCGGTGAGATAAATGGTGACCGACAGCAGGCGGCCCTTGTCGCTGTTGATTTTGGCCAGGGCCTGCTCGGCCTGGGCGAAGATCTGGGCGGTCTGGCCCTGGATGTCGGCGTCGAGGTCGGACTCGGGCACTTCGACGAAATGGGCGATGCCGTTGAATACGGTAATGTCGGACCAGCGTTGGCAGGGATTGATGCGATGGATTGTCATACTGTCTCTCTTCAGGTGGGCTTTGAGACGCTATTCTAACGGCAAAGGGCGCCGACGGGAAAACGTCATCAGGTCGAGTGTTGGGATTCGCTTCGCTCATCGCCAACCTACGGGCTAACGGCAAAGGACGGCGAGAGGAAAAAACAAAAACGGCGCTCGAAGGCGCCGTTTGCAATCAGCAGTCGCGGTGTCTTACAGACCCAGCTTCTTCTCGAGATAATGAATATTGGTGCCGCCATTGCGGAAATTTTCATCACTCATGATTTCTTTATGCAGCGGTAC
>JBFGZI010000293.1:0-3193 GCA_041586855.1 Oceanisphaera sp.
ACCTGGGGTAGTCCGCTGGAGGAAGGAGGGCATTACAATTGGCAGGCTATTGCCGAACGCCTGGCGGATTTGGTGGATCCGGAACAGCTGCTGGCCGAGCTGGGAACGCTGGCCCGGCAACTGAGTGGACTCAAGCAGCGACTTCAGGGCAGAGGCGTGCCCGACAGCATTATCCGCATGCCGGTAATGGGGTTTGATTATCTGGACGAAAAATTGAACAGTTGGAAGTTGCCATGAAAAAACCGAGCCCCAGTGAACGAGAAGCCCTGCTGATAGCCCTGCTGACTCGGCTGTTTACCGGCGAAATCACCGAAGGCCAGCTGCTGCGAACCCTTAGAAAAGATCTGCTGAGCATGTCGCAAACCGAATACGCAACCTTGGTGGGCGTAAGCCGGCGCACCTTATCGGACATAGAGCGAGACACCGGCAGCCCCTCGCTGGCGGTGCTCAACGCCATATTCAAACCGTTTGGCCTCAAGGCCGGTTTATTGCCACGAAATCCGGCATTGATGAAAAAGTTGCTGGCAGAAAATGGTGAGCCAACACCATAAATCGGAGCGGCAGAACATGCAGAAATTCTGCCGTAACCTGATGATTCCGTTGTGGCATTGGACTTGCGCCAGCTGAAGCGGCGCCTACAGATTAGCCAGACATCGGCACCGTGTTTTTGTCATGCCGTAGGTTGGCGATGAGCGAAGCGAATCCCAACGCTCAACAGGCTGCCTCATGTTGGAATTCGCTGTGCTCATTCACAACCTACAGCCCAATTCAAATATTGGGGTGTTTTTGCATGGTCTTGTAGCTGCCACTTTAGTCGGCAGGGCCTGCGCAGCAGGCTGTTAACACCGACTCTGCGGGCACAGCACGACGCCGTGTTTTTATCATGCCGTAGGTTGGCGATGAGCGCAGCGAATCCCAACGCTCAACAGGCTGCCTCATGTTGGAATTCGCTGTGCTCATTCACAACCTACAGCCCAATTCAAATATTGGGGTGTTTTTGTAGCCGGCGCTTTAGCTGCCGGATCAGGCGATGCCGATTCTGCAGATGTGGCGTTGTTTGTGAGTTCTAAATCCCTGCTTCGCAGGGACTGCCAGCTGAAGCGGCAGCTACAGATTAGCCAAGCGCCGGAGCTGTGGCTTTGTAGCCGGCGTTCATAGCAGACAGCGGAGCTGAACTACACCTCCCCATTGGCTGTGGAAAAGTGCCCTCTGTAGGCCCGACTTTAGTCGGGAGGTTTTATTGATTGCTGTACGATCGCCCCACTGAAGTGGTGCCTACAATGTCACGCCTCACGCCTCACGCCTCACGCCTCACGCCTCACCCCTCACAGCTTGATACAGCATCTCCAGCAGTTGTTCGGTGTCGCTCCAGCCCAGGCAGGCGTCGGTGATGCTCTGGCCGAATACGTCTGCTTTTCCTTCTACTACTTCCTGGCGGCCGGGCTCGATAAAGCTTTCGGCCATGATACCGGCGATATGGTGGCTGCCGTTTTTCAGCTGGTCGCAGATGTCTTGTGCCACCAGCAGTTGACGCTGGTGCTGTTTGAGGCTGTTGCCATGACTGAGATCCACTACCAGCCGGGGTGACAACCCTACCTGCTCCAGCCCGCTTGCGGCGTCGGCCACGCTGTCGGCATCGTAATTGGGTGCCTTGCCGCCGCGCAGGATCAAATGGCCATAGGGGTTGCCGCTGGTCTGGTAGATGGTCATCTGGCCGTCTTTGTCCGGCGAGCAGAAAATGTGCGGGTGACTGGCCGCGCGTACCGCGTCCAGCGCTATCTGGATGTTGCCGTCGGTGCCGTTCTTGAAGCCCACCGGGCACGACAGGGCCGAGGCCATTTCTCTGTGCACCTGAGACTCGGTGGTGCGCGCGCCTATGGCACCCCAGCTGATCAGGTCGGCAATATACTGTCCGGTCACCATGTCCAGAAACTCGGTGGCGGTGGGCAGGCCCAGGGCGTTGATGTCGCACAACAGCTTGCGGGCCAGCTGCAGGCCTGTGTTGACGTCGAAGCTGCCATCCAGGTGCGGATCGTTGATCAGCCCCTTCCAGCCGACGATGGTACGCGGCTTTTCGAAATAGGTGCGCATCACTATGCACAGCTTGTCCGCATAGCGCTTGCGCAGCGGTGCCAGCCGTTCGGCATAGGCCAGGGCGGCGGCCGGGTCGTGAATGGAGCAGGGGCCCACTATCACCAGCAGCTTGTTGCTGGTGCCGGTCAGAATGGCTTCAATCTCGGCGCGGGCGGTCAGCACCGTCTCGGCCATGGTGTCGGTAAGGGGGAATTGGCTATTCAGCTGGTGCGGGGTGATCAGCATCGCCAGGCGGCGACTTCTTAGTTCATCTGTGTTTAATTTATCGGCATTTAAGGACATGCGTTTCCCTGCTGCAAATTTGATGTGCCGGAGCACGATGTCCTTACCATAACGGAAAGCCGTGGCAGGGAAAACCACGGCAAGAGAGAAATCCGGGCGTTCAGGAGTTGGTAAAACGCTGGCCGGAGATGTCCGGATGGTAAATGGGCTGGATCACGTTGCCGGCCGGATCGGTAATGTGGAAGCTGCGTGCGCCGTCACCGTGATCGTGGGGACGGTCGAGCATGGTGACGCCCTTGCTCTTCAGGTACAGAAACCACTGTTCCAGCTCTTCCTTGCTGTCGACGATAAAGCCGAAGTGATCCATGCTCTGCACGCCGCTGGCGGGCAGGTCGGAGCGACCCAGAGACAGGTTGTCATTGCCGCAGGTGAGGTACACCAGATCCTTGTGGGCCCGGCGCAGCAGCTTCATGCCCATGATGTCGGTGTAAAAGCGTTCACATTCTTCCAGATTGGGCATGGTGAAGGCGATATGACGCATGCCGTTCAAACGACCGGGTCTTTCCATGGCGGGGCTCCTTGTCTCTTGGTTGAAAATATTGTGTACTATTTGTTGATTTTAGATAAACAAATGGAGTTTACAATGTATTCGATTATTGTCAAAACCAGGCTCAAGCCCGGCACTACAGACGCTTTTCTGGCCGCCATGCTGCCCAACGCCGCCGCTTCTGTACGTGACGAGCCGGGTTGCCATACCTTCGATGTGCTGCAGGACAAGGCCGATCCCGAGCTGTTCTGGCTGTACGAAATCTACCAGGACGAAGCGGCCCTGGCCGAGCACAAGCTGACCCCTCATTATAAGGCCAGCCGCGCCGTG
>JBFGZI010000294.1:0-3191 GCA_041586855.1 Oceanisphaera sp.
CAGGCCGAGCAACAGCAGCACTTGCTGGCAGAACAACTCAGGGCCGCCTATCAGAATGGCCGCCACGATTACCTGAAACTGCTGCTCAACGGCCAGGACAGTACAGAGATAGATCGACTGCTGCACTACTATGCCCATCTCAATCAGGCGCGGGCCGACGCCCTGCACCAGCTGACTCGCACCCGCGAGCAACTGGCCGATAACCGTCGCCGGGCCGAACAGAGCCGCAACCAGCTCAACCAGCTACTGGCCCGTCAAGGGGCAGAACGGCAAAAGCTGAGCGAGCAGCAGGCCAGGCGCAGCCAGACCGCCAAACAGCTCAATACCGCGCTGGACCAGAGCAATCAGCGCCTGACCAACCTGCAGCAGGCTGCCAATCATCTGGAGCGACAAATCAGGGCCACTCAGCAAAGAGCTGCACGGGAGCAGGCGGCGCGTGAGCAAGCGGCCCGGGAGCAGGCCGAACGCAATCGGCTGGCCCGCCAACAAGGTGGCTCCGGCAGAACGCCGGTGGTTGCCAAACCCAGCGGCAATTTCGCGGGGCTGGCCAAGGGCACCCTGCCCTGGCCACTCAAGGGATCACTGATACATCGCTTCGGTGCCGCCCGCACCAGCCAGCTGAACTGGAAAGGCCTCTTGATCGGCGCCCCGGTCGGCAAGGAGGTCAGCGCCATTGCCAACGGTCAGGTGGTTTACGCCGACTGGCTCAGTGGTTTCGGTATGGTGATGGTGATCGATCACGGCAAGGGCTATATGAGCCTCTATGGCCACAATCAGTCTCTGCTGCGCAACCCCGGTGACAAGGTCAAGGCCGGCCAGGCCATCGCCCTGAGTGGCGAGAGCGGCGGCCAGGACAAACCCGGCCTCTACTTCGAAATTCGTTATCGGGGCCAGGCCATCGATCCCCAACCCTGGCTGACACGGGGCTAACACAGGTACCGGGAACGACTTACAAGGCCCGGCTTCAGCCGGGCAACCTCGTCAACAGGCGACGCTTTCCCCACTGAAGTGGTATCTACAAGGTGGCCGATTCCAGCTCTTCAATCAGCCATAATGCCTCGCTCTGGCTAGTGCCGCAGACATCGGCCATAGCCTTGAAAGTACCGCACACCGCCGGTCGCTCCGGCTTGCCGAACAGCGCACAACGCAGATCCTCCAGCAGGTGCAGACAGGGCTCACCGGCGGCCTTGCCATTGGGCATGCCCGGCAGCGGGCCACTGATACTGGGGGCGATACAGCAGGCACCGCAATTACTTCGACATTCCATCAAATCACCTCTCGACTGGCCGGCCAGTATACCCTGTGATGCCACCGGGATCAGGCCGGCTTCGCCAGCAGCGCCGCCAATGTCGACACATGGTCGTCTTGCACCCCCTGCCGGGTCAGCGCCTCGGCCAGATTAAGCAGATAATCCCGGTTGCTGCCACTGGGGCCGTGAGCGCCGGCGATTTGCGCCGCCATGTCCTGCAACGGGGCTTCACCCAGAAAAGCGGCATTCTCTTCGGTCGCCAGGTAAATCAGCCCTTCCACCGCTTGCTGTGCATCAAAATGTACCGGCACCAGCTCGCGCAGATAGCCATTTTTTTCCCGCATATCCAGCTGGGTAAGCACCTCGGGTCGAATACGATAGGCCATGCCATCACAGCGGGCGTCGGGATCGCGAGTCAGGGTTACCACCCGCCCGGGAGCATCCGGGGTACCGCGATGATCATGAGAACCCTGCCAGAACCGGCGGCACCAGCCGTGGATCCAGGCCGGCCTGCGTTCCAGAAAGGGGAAGTCGGCCTTCCAGATCAGAGAGCCGTAGCCGAACAGCCAGAAAGAATCGTGCCGGTCGAAGTGAGTCATGCGGAGATTGTGTTCGGTGGTGTCGAATGTCATGGCAAACCTCTTGAAACATAGCCGGAAGCCGTCAGCTTTAAGGACCTACTACAGAGAATATCAAAACCTGAAAGCGACAGGCTATTTGTCTTTGGCTGATCGCTTGCAACTTAAAGCTTACCGCTGCCCGAAGGGCTTGGGCTTCATGGTAAACTGGCGTTTTTTTATGACAAAGGATGTCCACCATGCGTCTGACCGTGCACTGCCTGGATCAGCTACCGGCGATTCACCGCCACCACACCGACATCATCCTGCAGGGCAGAGCCCTGCCCGAGCAGGCGGTATTTTATCTCGCCACCTTCAACGACAAGGCCGTGGCCCTGGCCTGGCGTCGGCAAGAGCGGCTCGACTTTATCGCAGTGCGCGATATTACCCGCCGCCGGGGCATAGGCCGGGAGCTGCTGCGCCAGATCAGGCTGGAAGCGAAGGCCGCCGGACTGAGTCGACTGGACTGCAACCCGGCTCAGGCGCCGAAAGAACAAAGAGCCGGGCTCGCCGCCTTTTTAACCAGCCAGGGCTTCGGCACCCAGGCAGGAATGCTAAGCTGTTGTCTAGATAAATAAAGGTCGATAGCAAAAGGAGACGGCGATGAAGACGAGAACCGAGCGGGACTCCATGGGCGAGGTACAGGTACCTGACCACGCTCTCTATGGCGCCCAGACCCAACGTGCCATCAACAACTTTCCGATCTCCGGTCAGCCCCTGCCCCCGGCCTTTATCCATGCCATTGCCCGCATCAAAGCCGCCTGCGCCCATGCCAACGGCCAGCTTGCCCGGCTGGAGCAGGACAAGGCTGACGCCATTATTCAGGCTGCGGGCGAGATCATCGACGGCCGCCACCCGGATGCCTTTCCCATCGATGTCTATCAGACCGGCTCCGGCACCAGCACCAACATGAACGTCAACGAGGTGCTGGCACACCTGGCCGCCGCCCGTCTGGGCAAGGAGGTCGGCGCCAATGACGACGTTAACATGGGCCAGAGCTCCAACGATGTCATCCCTTCCGCCATTCATGTCAGCGCCGCCCTTGCGCTGCACTGCAAGCTGCTGCCGGCCCTGCACCAGCTGGAACAGGCCATCCTCACCAGAGCAGATCGGCTGCAGAGCCAGGTAAAAACCGGCCGCACCCACCTGATGGATGCCATGCCGTTGCGCTTCGATCAGGAGCTGGGTGGCTGGGCCACCCAGGTACGTTATGGCCACGATCGACTGGAAGGGCTGCAAAGCCGGCTGCAACAGCTCGCGCTGGGCGGTACCGCCATCGGCACCGGCATCAACGCCGACCCACGCCAGGCCCAACTGGCCTGCGA
>JBFGZI010000295.1:0-3176 GCA_041586855.1 Oceanisphaera sp.
ACCTTCGAAGTACTGGCGACCAACGGTGACACCCACCTGGGTGGCGAAGACTTCGACAACCGTCTTATCACCTATCTGGTCGAAGAGTTCAAGCGTGAGCAGAACTTCGATCTGCGTAACGACATGCTGGCGCTGCAGCGTCTGAAAGAAGCGGCTGAAAAAGCCAAGTGCGAGCTGTCTTCCGCCCAGCAAACCGAGGTGAACCTGCCTTATATCACCGCCGATGCGACTGGTCCCAAGCACCTGAACATCAAGCTGACCCGCGCCAAGCTGGAGTCGCTGGTGGAAGACATGGTCAAGAAGTCACTGGAGCCGGTACGTATCGCGCTGAAAGACTCGGGCCTGTCCGTGTCTGATATCGACGATGTCATCCTGGTAGGTGGTCAGACTCGTATGCCTCTGGTTCAGAAGGCCGTCAGCGAGTTCTTCGGTCAGGAACCACGTAAAGACGTGAACCCGGATGAAGCCGTGGCCGTGGGTGCCGCCATCCAGGGTGCCGTGCTGTCCGGTGACAAGAAAGACGTATTGCTGCTGGACGTGACCCCGCTGTCGCTGGGTATCGAAACCATGGGCGGCGTGATGACGGCGCTGATCGAGAAGAACACCACCATTCCGACCAAGAAGTCCCAGGTGTTCTCTACCGCCGACGACAATCAGTCTGCCGTGACCATTCACGTGCTGCAGGGTGAGCGCAAGCGCTCCGGCGATAACAAGTCGCTGGGTCAGTTCAACCTGGAAGGTATTCGTCCGGCACCGCGCGGTCTGCCGCAGATCGAAGTGACCTTCGACATTGATGCCGATGGCATTCTGCACGTGTCTGCCAAAGACAAGGACACCGGCAAGGAGCAGAAGATCACCATTCAGGCCTCTTCCGGTCTGAGCGAGGAAGAGATCGACGCCATGGTTCGCGCCGCCGAAGCCAATGCTGCCGAAGACAAGAAGTTCGAAGAGCTGGTACAGGCGCGCAACCAGGCCGATGGTCTGGTACACGCGACTCGCAAGCAGCTGGAAGAAGCCGGTGACGCCCTGGCCGCCGACGACAAGAGCGCCATCGAAGCTGCCATGACTGCGCTGGAAACCGCCGTTCGTGGTGAGGACAAGGCAGATATCGAAGCCAAGCAGCAGGCGCTGATGGAAGCGTCCCAGAAGCTGATGGAAGCGGCCCAGGCCAAGGCTCAGGCCGATGCGTCCGACACGGGTGCCCAGCCTCAGGGTGCTTCAGCTTCCGGCAAGGCCGATGACGATGTGGTCGACGCCGAGTTCGAAGAAGTCAAAGACGACAAAAAATAAGCTAAACCCAGCGTATTAACGCTGCCAGTGGCGGGCGTTGGGATTCCAACGCCCGCCTTTGTGTGAACAGGACTCAGGTAAGCAATCAACCTATGTCGAAACGAGATTATTATGAAGTGCTCGGGGTTTCCAAGGGAGCCGACGAGCGCGAGATAAAGAAAGCCTACAAGCGGATGGCGATGAAATATCATCCCGACCGCAACAAGACCGATGCCGACGCCGGCGACAAGTTCAAGGAAGCCACCGAGGCTTACGAAGTGCTGACCGATGCCCAGAAGCGCGCCGCCTATGATCAGTTTGGTCATGATGGCGTGAACGGCCAGCAAGGCGGTCACGGCTTTGGTGGTGGCGGTGACTTCGGTGATATTTTTGGCGATGTGTTCGGTGATATCTTCGGTGGCGGTCAGCGTCGTCAGCAGCGTGCAACCCGTGGTTCAGACTTGCGCTATAATATGGAGCTGACCCTGGAAGAAGCCGTGCGGGGCGTGACCAAAGAGATCAAGGTACCGACGCTGGTCGGTTGTGATGTCTGTGACGGCAGCGGTGCCAAAGCCGGTACCCAGGCCAAGGCCTGCCCCACCTGTCACGGTCATGGTCAGGTACAGATGCGGCAGGGTTTCTTTACCGTGCAGCAGCCGTGCCCACAGTGCCGAGGCAAGGGAAAAATCATCAGCGATCCCTGCCACAAGTGTCATGGTGAAGGCCGTTATCAGAAAACCAAGACGCTGTCGGTCAAGATCCCGGCGGGCGTCGACACCGGTGACCGTATTCGCTTGTCCGGTGAAGGCGAGGCCGGTGAGTCCGGCGCGCCGGCAGGCGATCTGTACGTGCAGATGCATGTGCGCGATCATGAAATCTTCGTGCGCGACGGCAATAATCTCTTTTGCGAGGTGCCGATCGGCTTTACCGCCGCCGCCCTGGGCGGAGAGGTGGAAGTGCCGACGCTGGATGGTCGGGTCAAGCTCAAGATACCGGCAGAAACCCAGACCGGTCGTCTGTTCCGTCTGAAGGGCAAGGGCGTGCGTTCGGCCCGTAGCGGTCAGATGGGTGACCTGGTGTGCAAGGTGTATATCGAGACGCCGGTCAGCCTGACTGAAGCGCAGAAAGAGTTGTTACGTCAGCTGGAAGACTCCTGTGGTGGCCTGGCGGCCAAGAAACACAGACCCAAGACGGAAGGTTTTTTCGAAGGGGTGAAACGCTTCTTCGATGATTTGACCCGCTAAGCAGACTGTATTAGTCTGGCTGTCTTAAATGACAGCCAGATGGCTGAAACGGAATTATTTATGATACGAGCCCTGTGCCGGTTTCTGGCAGGGCTCTTGTTGTTTTATTGTCTGAAAGGAACCGGGTTTCCACTATGAAACAAACACCGATGACCATCCGCGGTGCGCAGAAACTGCGTGAAGAACTGGAACAGCTGAAGTCTGTGCAGCGCCCACAAATAATTGCAGCCATTGCCGATGCCCGTGAGCACGGCGATCTGAAGGAAAATGCCGAGTATCATGCCGCGCGTGAACAGCAGGGGTTCTGCGAGGGGCGTATCCAGGAGATCGAGGCCAAGCTGTCCAATGCCCAGATCATCGATATTACCAAGCTGCCGAATACCGGCAAGGTGATTTTCGGCGCCACCGTAGACCTGTTCAAGGTGGATGACGAGAAAGAGATCACCTATCGTATCGTGGGTGATGACGAGTCGGACATCAAGGCCAACATGATTTCGGTCAATTCTCCCATTGCCCGTGCGCTGATCGGCAAGGAAGTGGACGATGTGGCTGTGGTTAAAACACCGGCGGGAGAAGTCGAGTACGAAGTGATCAAGGTCCAGTACCTGTAATACACAACGTGCAACGATAACAACTTCCGGCCACTACGGCCGAAAACAAAGG
>JBFGZI010000296.1:0-3171 GCA_041586855.1 Oceanisphaera sp.
ACGACCCAGAGTTTTGCCCTCTGCATCAACAACATACCAGTCACGCTTTACGGTTTCTGGCTTAGCAACAAAAGTTTTCATGGATAAACCCAAATTACTTAAAATGAATCATACACTTGCGCACATGCGCAAAACACGACAAGACCTGTACCCCTTCGAGCACCAGTCTTCTTACAGTGATGCTGCCTCATCGACAGCTGTGTAACGTGGGCCGGGCGATTATAGGTAAAGTTGCCGTAAAAATCACCTGCTAATTTTAATGCCCATTAAAATTAGTCGGCCCGCCCGCCCCTTCCCGGCATCATGCCCAGATACCGGGGCGGGTATTGTGACTAAGGAAGGTGCTCTCTGGCAAGATATTCGTGGGATTGCATTTCAGTCAGTCGCGACAGACAGCGTTTGAACTCGAAGCCGAGGCGCCCCTGACCGTAAAGCTGCGTCATCGGCACCGCCGCCGAGATGATCAATTTGACGTGCCGCTCATAGAATTCATCGACCATGGCGATAAAGCGCCGGGCCGCATCATCGCTGTCCTGGCCCATGGGCACCACGTTGGCCAGCAGCACCGAATGATAGCAGCGAGCCAGCTCGATATAGTCCAGCTGGGAACGCGCCGTACAACACAGCTGCTGAAAATCGATATAGAGCACACCGTCGCCTTCGGCGAGGGTCTTGAGCCGACGATGGTTGATTTCGATCTCGGCCCCTCGGGTTCCGGGCTCGCTGGTCAGACGATCGAAATACTGCTCCAGATTGGTTTTTGCCTGGGTATCGAGCGGTGAATGATAGATTTCGGCCTGCTCCAGGGTACGCAACCGATAATCCACCCCCGAGTCGACGTTGATCACTTCGCAATGCTGCTTGATAAGCGCGATGGCCGGTAGAAAACGGGCTCGCTGCAGGCCATTGCGGTACAGATCGTCCGGCGGAATGTTGGAGGTCGCCACCAGTATGACCCCATGGCCGAACAAATACTGGAACAGGGTACCCAGTATCATGGCGTCTGTGATGTCGGACACGAAGAATTCGTCGAAACAGATCACCCGAGCTTCCCGGGCCAGACGCTCGGCCACCAGCTTGAGCGGATCCGCCTGTCCCTTCAGGCTCTGCAGCTCGTCATGCACCCGCACCATGAAGCGGTGAAAATGCACTCTGAGCTTGTTATCGAAGGGCAGACAATCGTAGAAGGTGTCAACCAGATAGGTCTTGCCCCGACCGACCCCACCCCAGAAGTAAAGTCCCTGGATGGCATTGACCGGTGCCGGCTTGTTGCCGAGCAGTTTTTGCCACACGCTAGGTTTGGGTTGAGCCGGGGGGGGCGCCATCAGCTCATCAAACAATCGTTGCAGGTGCGTCACCGCCAAAGCCTGGGCCGGATCGCGGACAAAATCGTGGCGGCTGAGATCTGCCTGGTATTTTTTACTCGGGGTCATTAGGGTATATAACAACTTGGCTAATAACGGAATGACCGCCAGTGTAAATGCTCCATCCCTGCCCGGGCAAGCACCGCCAGAGACCCGGGACTTGATCTCGCCAGCAAAAGCCACAATAAATAATACAGACCGTATCGGAACTCTTGTTCCATGACCAAGGTCAGAATGAACTCTTTCTTGAAGAACCCATCGATTTAGGAGCATCTGCATGAAACGTCGACTCCCCCTGGTGTCCGCCCTGGCTCTGAGCCTGGGCCTGGCCATACTGCCCCAGGCCCAGGCCGCCCTGCCATTCGGTGCCGGTAGCGACATCCGCAGCCTGGCTCCGGTGCTGGAAAAAGTCACCCCTGCCGTAGTCAATATTTCGGTATCCGGCAGCAAGGTCAGCCGCCAGGCGCTGCCCGAGCCCTTCCGCTTTTTCTTCGGCCCCGGCATTCCCGGCGAACAGGTGCAGGAAAGACCCTTTCAGGCACTGGGCTCGGGCGTGATCATAGATGCGAAGAAAGGTTATGTGATCACCAATAACCACGTCATCGAAGACGCCGACAAAATTCTCATTACCCTGACTGACGGCCGGGAGTACGAAGCCGAGCTGATCGGTCGCGATAAACAGAGCGACATAGCACTGCTGAAAGTCGATGCCAAGAACCTGGTCGAAATCGAATTTGCCGACTCAGACCGGCTCCGGGTCGGTGACTTCGCCATCGCCATCGGCAATCCCTTCGGCCTGGGGCAGACCGTCACGTCCGGTATCATCAGCGCCCTGGGTCGCTCCGGCCTGAACGTGGAGAATCTGGAAAACTTCATTCAGACCGATGCGGCCATCAACTCCGGCAACTCCGGCGGCGCCCTGCTGGATCTGGACGGCAAACTGGTCGGCATCAATACCGCCATCCTCGGCCCGGGCGGCGGTAATATCGGCATCGGCTTCGCCATTCCCGCCAACATGGTCAAGAGTCTGACTGAGCAGATCCTCGAATACGGCGAAGTCCGTCGCGGCGTGCTGGGCGTGATGGGGGGGGAGCTGACCTCGGAGCTGGCGCGGACCTTCGGCTACCGCAGCCAGCATGGCGCCTTTGTCAGTCAGGTGCTGGAGAACTCTTCCGCTGCCAAGGCGGGTTTGCAAGCGGGCGACATCATCATCAGCCTGGATGGTAAACCCATTCGTTCCTTCGGCGAGTTACGCGCCAAGGTGGCCACCATGGGTGCCGACAAAACCGTCAGTCTGGGACTGTTTCGCGATGGCAAGGAGCAGCAAGTTGAGGTGACCCTGTCCCGGGCCGATGAAGAAAATATTCAGGCCAAGACCCTGAATGAATCGCTGGAAGGTGCCCTACTGGCCCAGACCAGCGGAGAAGACAAGGTACAAGGCGTCAAAATCACAGAGGTGACCCCCCGCTCTCCTGCCGCCATGTCCGGCCTGGAAAAAGGTGACATCATCATCGGCGTCAATCGCCAGCGGGTAAAAAATCTGAACGATCTGCGTCAGATAGTTCAGAACAAGCCGGAAGTACTGGCGCTCAACATACAGCGCGGCAACTCTTCCATCTATCTGGTACTCAGATAATTCAGCAAGGGGTGAGTGGCTTCCTCTCACCCCTCACCCCTCACCCCTCACCCCTCACTATGTTATGCTGTAGCCATTCGACAACAATCACAACATCCCATGCGGCTAGCCTCTTCTCTCAAGTTTCTGCTTCAGGCCGGGGCCTTAGGCGTCCTGATGGCCCTGATCCTG
>JBFGZI010000297.1:0-3168 GCA_041586855.1 Oceanisphaera sp.
CGGGACTCGTCTGTAGCGATCAGAAGGGTGGCAATCTGGGAGAGCGCATGGCCCGCGCCGCAGAATCTGGTCTGGCACAGAATACCCGGGTACTGCTGATCGGCACCGACTGCCCGGCACTGACCCCGGCCCGGTTGCGCTTCGCCGCCGCTCAGCTGAATGACCATGATTCGGTCATCTTTCCGGCCCTGGATGGCGGCTATGTGCTGCTCGGCCTGACCCGCTTCAGCCCCCGCCTGTTTGCAGATATTCCCTGGAGTACGGAACAGGTGGCCGCCCTGACCCTGAGCCGCATTGCCGAACTGGGCTGGTCACTCCATCTGGCCGAGTCCCTGCCTGATATCGATGAACCCGGAGATCTGCACCAGTTACCTGATCACTGGCTGCGATCATGAGGCGGCTGATCCCGGCCGGTGGCGGTTGCGCTCGGTGGACCGCTGGCCAACATCAGGATCAAGGTAGTTGCGCTATATTGTCTGTACCCCGTTAAGGAGAATATGTCATGAAACTCTACAGTGCACCCGGCTCCTGCTCGTCCGCTTCCCATATCTGCCTGCTCGAAACCGGGCTGGATTTCACCGTCATCAAGGTGGATTTAGCGGGGGACCGACGCCTGCCCGATGGCCGCCACCTGAACGATATCAACCCCAAAGGCTATGTGCCCGCCCTCGAGCTGGACAATGGTGAAGTGCTGACCGAAAACATAGCGATACTGCAATATATCGCCGACCAGACACCGGAAGCCGGGCTGGCGCCGGCCAACGGCACCCTGGCCCGTTACCGTTTTCAGGAGTGGCTGGGGTTTGTCAATTCAGAGGTACACAAGACCCTGGGGATGCTGTTCAACCCTAAATTGGCGGAGGTCGCCAAACCGGCGCTACTCGAAATATTCGGCCGGCGCGCCACCTGTCTGGAGCAGCACCTGGCCAATCATGATTATCTGATGGGCGAGCAGTTTACCGCGGCCGATGCCTATCTTTATATCGTGCTGAGCTGGTGCCCCATGCTGGGCGCGGATCTCACCCCCTACCCCCGGCTGAATGCCTATCTGGCTCGTATCGCCCGACGTGACTCGGTTCAAACCGCCACCGGCGGCTGAGTCGAAAAACCCTTTATCGTGGCACCCCGCTAGTCATGCCCCGGCCCTGCCATCAAACTCAGTGATGGTGGGGTCTCAGGGTATCGGCCACCCCTTGCTGTTCCAGCCCGCCCTGTGCCAGCCAATTCAGAGTATGCGTCCGGGCACGGCGCAACAGCTCGGCGGTCTCCGAAAAATCAAACACCGACACCGCCTGCGGACACAGGGGCGTCACCACATGAATGACGGCCCGGGACTGATAATGCTCTACATCCCGCGCCAGTTGCCACATGCTGAGCAAATTCAGGGTGTGCAGGGCCAGTGACACCATGCGGCTGGGCACTCCCGGGGAGGTACAGCCAAAGCCGGTGGGCAGCACCAGCAGTCGTTCGGCACCCAGCTCCACGGCGCTGGCGATGGGCGTATTGCTGGCCACGCTGCCATCCACCAACACCTGCCCCTCGATCACCCGGTGGGGGAAAATCAGCGGAATAGCCGAACTGGCCAATAGGGCCTCAACCAGCGGACCGCTCGACAACAAGGCCTCCTTGCCGGTCAGCAAGTCGGTCGCCAGTATATGCAGCGGCAACTCGGTCTGCTCGATGCGCGCCACCGGCAGCTTGTTGTGCAGCAGCTGGGTCAGGGCATCGGCCTGGGCGATATGGTTATGCCCCATCAGCAAGGACTTGAGAGTGGTGAAGGCATGGATAGGAAACACATCCTCGCTGCGCAATGACAGCCAGAGCGCGGCCAATTCCTCGACTCCCTGCGCATGAGGCCGGGCCGCAAAATAAGCACCATTTATAGCGCCGACAGAGGAGCCGACCACCATATCTGCCTGCACCCCCGACTCGACCAGGGCCTGTAACATGCCCACCTGTACCGCGCCCAGACTGCCACCACCGGCCAGTACCAGAGCCGTCTTGCCCGCATGTTCCCCACTCATAAACGCCTCCTTATCCAGACACCGCCTCCAGTTCGGCCAGCCAGTCATCAACCGAAATCGTCAGCTGGCCGGTAATTTCCAGCTGCCGGTCTTCAAACACGTCCTGCCCCGGGTGCAACCCCTGCCAGTGCCGGATCACCGCATCCCTGTGCCGGATCAGCGCCTCGATATGGGGCCGGAACAGCACCAGCATGTTGCTCAGCCAGATATTCACCGGCCAGGACGGGTTGGCATGATCGATGACGAAGCTGTCCAGCAGGGAAATCACCGCCTCGGCCGGATACCAGCTTTCGTCGGTCACCCAGCGATTGCAGGCAAAGAGGCCGGAGGGATAGCCCCAGGCGTCCATGGAAATGGCGACCAGATGGGCGATGGCCTTATCACCCTGGGGCCAGGGCTCACTGGCCTGGGGATAGTCCAGCATCTTCAGCCGCGCGGGAATGCCCGGTGCGCGCAAAAAGGTATGGAAGTGGCCATGCTCCAGCTCGCCGCCCCGATGGGCATGGTAGTAATACTGACTGTGGCTGTCTCTATCGAATACATCGTCGAGCGGGTAGTGGGTCATCTCATAGAAGGTGCCCTGCCCCTTGAGCACCTCCCCGACGATATTGACCCCGCCCCTGGTCATCACCCGATAGCA
Source organism: Oceanisphaera sp. (assembly GCA_041586855.1). Lineage (GTDB taxonomy): Bacteria > Pseudomonadota > Gammaproteobacteria > Enterobacterales > Aeromonadaceae > Oceanimonas. The sequence continues at coordinate 2,665 of JBFGZI010000297.1, forward strand.
CTCCCGAATGCGGGTGCCGGCCTCGCGCATCCGCTGTATGGTTTCCGGCGTCAGGCTGGCCGCCACCGGCGACACCAGTTGGGGCAAGGGCTGAAGTGTCATTGCTGTCATAGGCATCCTTACTGGGACTTGACGGCGCAGGGATTTTTCGCCGCACAGGGGTTAGCCGCGCAAGGGCTCTTCACCGCACAGGGGTTGGCCGCACAGGGACTCTTCACCGCACAGGGGTTGGCTGCGCAGGGACTCTTCACCGCACAAGGGTTGGCCGCGCAGGGACTCTTCACCGCACAGGGGTTGGCCGCGCAGGGATTCTTCACCGCACAGGGGTTGGCCGCGCAGGGATTTTTAGCGGCACAGGGATTCTTGGCTGCGCACGGACTCTTGGCGGCACAGGGGTTGAAGGTGGCCTGCTCCGTTTGTACATAAGCCACCAGAGCCGCCAGTTCTTTCGAGTCCCAGGCCAGGGGCTGGGATGCCATGGGGGCGACCATGCAAATCTGGATC
>JBFGZI010000298.1:0-3141 GCA_041586855.1 Oceanisphaera sp.
AAGCGGGCCTGTACCCGGTCGCCGGTGTTTAATTGCAGTCGGTGGCTGTCCGTTTTTGACAGCAGGGCGCAGAGCGGCTCGCCCTGATCCAGCTTAAGTTCATATTCATCGAATTCTTCCCCCGGCACTATCTCGGTAATGATTCCCGGCAAGCGGTTATCGCGGTCGTCGTCGGCCGCCGCCGTATTTTCCGGCTCAAGCTGCACCCAGGGTGCCTTGATCAGCGCCAGTACCTCCTTGTCGGGGGTTAGCCCCAGCCGATGGCTGCTGCGTTCGGTGATGTCCGCGTAGAGCAGGGTGCCGTCGTTCATCTGTAAACAAACCTTGCGACTGAGATCCGTCGGATCCAGTGAGCGTACCCGGGTAAAAAACTGGTTGCGGGCGCTGGTCTGCAGCGAGAAGCGGGCCACCACCGACAACAGGCTGTCGAGAGAAGTGGACTCATCCTGCAGGGCATTCACCGCCATGCGTTCTATCTGCTCCAGCAGGCGATAAACCTTGAGCAACCGCTCGCCATAGGGCGTGAGCAGGGCGCCACCGCCGCCTTTACCACCGGTTTCGCTCTCTACCACCGGCTGGGCGGCCAGGGTGTTGATCTCCCTGACCGCATCCCAGGCCGACTTGTAGCTGATGCCGGCGGCCCTGGCGCCCTGGCTGATTGAGCCCTGGGCGCGGATCTGCTCCAGCAGGCGGATGCGCCGGGGATTGACGAACAGTTTATCCTGGCTGTGCAGGCTCAGCAGTAGTTGCAGATCCATCGGGAGTCCTCAAAGTCGATTGGCGCCATTGTGGCGAAGCCGGAGCCGGTGTTCAAACGATTATCTCGGGCGTCTCTGTGACAAGAATCGTTGTATTTTTATTTATACAGCGATAGAGTGCCAGTCATTATGTATCTTGTTATATAGCCAGTGGATGGATGAAGATATGAAGAAGACGTCGTACCTGCCCCTGCTGTTTGTTCTGCTGGGGTGCTCGACTCCGCTGGCGGCCGATGAAATCCGGGTGGCGGTGGCCACCAACTTCATCGATGTGATGGAGCAGCTGGGTGAAAAATTTGCCGAGCAAAGCGGGCACAGGGTGCGGGTGTCTTCCGGTTCCACCGGCAAGTTCTATGCGCAGATCAAGAGCGGAGCACCTTATGACATTTTTCTGGCGGCGGACGAAGAACGTCCGACCCTGCTGGATGAGGAAGGGGTGGCCATCGCCGGCAGCCGTTTCACCTATGCCCTGGGCAAGCTGGTGTTGTGGAGTCCCGACGCCGAGGTTATCGATGATGATTTACAGGTACTGACACGCCAGGATTTCCATTTTCTGTCCATCGCCAACCCGAGAACCGCGCCTTACGGTCGCGCCGCGCAGCAGGTGCTGGAAAAACTGGGCCACTGGGAGGCGGTGCAACCCAGGCTGGTTCGGGGCGAAAACATCGGCCAGGCCTATCAGTATGTGTATAGCCAGAACGCCCAGCTGGGGCTTGTGGCCAAATCCCAGGTTTTCAAAGACGGCCTCTTTGCCGACGGCTCCTACTGGCTGGTGCCGGAAGACTTGTACGATCCCATAGTGCAGCAGGCGGTATTGCTGAAAGAGGGGGCCGCTGCCCGGGAGCTACTGAACTATATCCGCTCGCCTGAGGCCGCCGCAGTGATCGAGTCTTACGGCTATGGCGTGATTACAGACCGATAACTCGTACGGATTCCCCCTACTGACGAAAGGAAACAGGATCTTGTTGTCCCCGGATGATTTGACGGCACTGCTGCTGACCCTGCGCCTGGCGGCCGTTACCGTGCTGGTGCTGCTGCTGATCGGCATGCCCCTGGCCTGGTGGCTGAGCCAGAGCCGTAGTCGGTTCAAGACGCTGGTAGAGGCGGTGGTGGCGCTGCCTTTGGTTTTGCCGCCGACGGTGCTGGGGTTTTACCTCTTGCTGGCGCTGGGGCCGAACGGCATCTTCGGTATGACCTCACAGGCGCTGGGCGGCGGCACCCTGGCGTTCAGTTTTACCGGCCTGGTGATCGGCTCGGCCTTTTATTCCCTTCCCTTTGTGGTGCAGCCCTTACAGGGTGCCTTTACCAGTATCGGCCGACGACCGCTGGAAGTGGCTGCCACCCTGCGGGCCTCGCCGCTCGACCGGTTTTTTACCGTGGTACTGCCGCTGGCCCGTAATGGCTTTTTAACGGCGGTGGTACTCGGCTTTGCCCATACCCTGGGCGAGTTTGGCGTGGTGCTGATGATCGGTGGCAACATACCGGGGGTGACCCAGGTCATTTCCATCGCCATCTATGACCATGTGGAGACCCTGCAGTACGGGAACGCGCATCTGCTGTCGGCCATACTGCTGGTGTTGTCGTTCAGCATACTGCTGCTGGTATATGGCCTCAACCGGCGCTTTGCTGTGGTGCACCCATGAGCATCAAGGCGGCGTTTACCCTGCACAGACCCGACTTCCGGCTGGAGGTGGACTTCGAGCTGCCCGCCACCGGCGTGACCGCTCTGTTTGGTCCTTCCGGGTGCGGCAAGACTACCTTGCTGCGGGCCATGGCTGGCCTGGAGCGCTGTCCCGGTCATTTTCGGCTGGACGACCAATGCTGGCAAAGTGACGACTTGTTCATACCAACCTATAAAAGGCGGCTCGGTTACGTCTTTCAGGAGGCCAGCCTCTTTGCGCACCTGTCGGTACAGGGCAACCTCGATTATGGCTGGCGGCGACTGCCGGCGGCGCTACGCCGGGACGACAAGGACGAGATCATCGACTGGCTGGGACTGACGCCTTTGCTGCAACAAAGAGCAATCGAACTATCCGGTGGTCAGCGCCAGCGGGTGGCCATCGGCCGGGCGCTGCTCACCAGCCCCCGGCTGCTGCTGCTGGACGAGCCGCTGTCGGCGCTTGATACTAGAGCGAAAAGAGAGATACTGCCCCTGCTGGAACGGTTATCGACCCAGGCCCGGGTACCGGTGTTTTATGTCACCCATGCACCGGAAGAAGTGGAACGGCTGGCCGACCGGGTCTTGCTGATGGACAAGGGGCGTATTACCCACAACGACAGCCTGCAGCAGGCCCTGGCCCGGCCCCGTAGCCCCTTGTTCAGGGACGAGGAAGCCGCCGCCATCCTGGAAGGCCAGCTGGAGCAGACGCTGGCCGATGGGCGC
>JBFGZI010000299.1:0-3138 GCA_041586855.1 Oceanisphaera sp.
GACGCGCGCTGTGAAAACCCATGTTTATCTCCTGACAACTTAAATTAAAACAATTCCTTTATGCCTTGGCTTCGGCGTAGGCCTTACGCAATTCCTGCGTGGCCGCCACCATGTTGGCCAGGGCTGCACGGGTTTCTTCCCAGTTACGAGTCTTGAGACCGCAGTCGGGGTTGACCCAGATACGTTCCTTGGGCAGACGCTCCACGGCTTTTTCAATCAGCTTGACCATTTCCACTACCGACGGGGTCCGCGGGGAGTGAATGTCGTACACGCCGGGCCCGATTTCGTTGGGGTAGGCGAAGTCACGGAACACATCCAGCAACTCCATGTCGGAGCGCGATGTCTCTATGGTGATCACGTCCGCATCCAGGCGAGCAATGGACTCGATGATTTCGTTGAACTCAGAATAACACATGTGAGTGTGGATCTGGGTACTGTCCGCCACTACCGATGCACTCAAACGGAAGGCTTTTTCGGCCCAATTCAGGTAGGCGGCCTGCGGCGCCTTGCGCAGCGGCATCAGTTCGCGGAAGGCCGGTTCGTCAATCTGGATTACGCCCACACCGGCCGCTTCCAGATCTGCCACTTCGTCACGCAGTGCCAGCGCAATCTGCCAGGCGGAGTTGACGTCACTCTCGTCTTCCCGCGGGAATGACCAGGACAGAATGGTCACGGGGCCGGTGAGCATGCCCTTGACCGGCTTGTCGGTCAGGCTCTGGGCGTACTGGGTCCAGCTGACGGTCATCGGCTTGGCGCGCCAGACGTCACCGAAGATAACGGGCGGCTTGACGCAACGGGAACCGTAGCTCTGTACCCAGCCGAAGCGGGTGAAGGCAAAACCTTCCAGCAGTTCGCCGAAGTATTCCACCATGTCATTACGCTCGGCTTCGCCGTGTACGAACACGTCCAGTCCCAAGGCTTCCTGCTCGTCGATGGCCTGACGGATATGCTGTTGAATACCGGCCTGGTAGCTCTGCTCGTCGAGGGTACCCGCCTTGTGATCCCGGCGCAGGGCGCGGATATCGGTGGTCTGCGGGAATGATCCTATGGTGGTGGTCGGGAACAGCGGCAGCTTCAGCTTGGCGGCCTGCAGTCTGGCGCGCTCGGGGTAGGCATGACCACGCCGATCGTCACCGGTCGCGATGGCGGCAACACGCGCCTTGACCGCCTCGTTGTGAATACGCTTGGAGGTCTTGCGGGAGGCCTGAGTCGTATCGGAGGCGGCCAGTTCGCCGGCAATGGCCGCTTCACCCTGGTTGATGCCCTTGGTCAAAGTGATCACTTCCTGCACCTTCTGGGCGGCAAAGGCCAGCCAGGATTGCAGTTCGTGGTCGAGCTGGTCTTCGGAGGCCAGATCCACCGGCGAGTGCAGCAGAGAACAGGAAGGCGCAATCCACAGCTTGTCACCGTAACGCTCGGCCAGCGGCTTGAGCTTGTTCAGGGAGCCGCGCAGATCGTTGGCCCAGATGTTGCGGCCGTTGACGATACCCACCGACAGCACCTTGTTCTGCGGCCAGGCGGCGGCGATGGTGTTCAGGTCGTCACCCAGCACGGCGTCTACATGCAGACCGGCGACCGGCAGGGTGCTTACCAGCCCGAGGTTATCGGCCAGCGGGCCGAAATAGGTGGTCAGCAGCAGCTTGATCTCGGCCTTGGCCAGCTCGGCATAAGCCTGAGTAATGGCCTGTTGCCATTCGGGTGCCAGATCCAGTACCAGCAGCGGCTCGTCGATCTGCAGCCATTCCACACCCTGGGCGCTCAGCTTGTTCAGGATCTGCTGGTAGGTGGCCAGCAACTGCGGCAGCAGGCTCAGGCGGTCGAACTCTTCGCCCTTCGCCTTGGCCAGATACAGCCAGGTTACGGGGCCCAGCAGCACCGGCTTGGCCTTGATGCCCTTGTCTTTTGCTTCCTGCACTTCATCAAACAACTTGGCGCTGGCGATACGGAACTGCTGATCGGCGGTGATTTCCGGGACCAGATAGTGATAGTTGGTATCGAACCACTTGGTCATTTCGCTGGCATGGGTATCGGCACCGGTCGGTGCACGGCCACGGGCCACCCGGAAGTAGGTGTCCAGGCTCACGTCCTGATCGGCCGGCTGTTCGAAGCGCTCGGGGATCACTCCCAGCAGCGCACTGGTGTCCAGCACATGATCGTAGAAAGAGAAATCGCCGACCGGCTGCAGATCCAGACCCTGCTGGTACTGGCGTACCGCATTACGGGTTTGCAGCGCTAGGGTGTCGAGCTCATCGGCAGCGGACTGCCCTTTCCAGTAAGACTCAAGTGCGAACTTCAGTTGGCGTCGATTGCCGACGCGGGGAAATCCCAGGTTGTGTGATAAAGCCATTGTTATTATCTCCGTGCTCTCTTCGACTGCAAGGACGTTTAGACGTCTGAATGGCTTTATATTTACATGTCTGAACTTCCGGGAGCAAGGACTTCTTTTAAAAAAGTGATAAACACTGATTTATTAGTACGCAAAAGCATATTGAGGAGGAAAAGACTCGAATGAGATAGATCTATGGCTGGAGAAGACGAAAAGAGAGAACAAGAGCAGATATCGATACCAATCGATGATCGTTTCTACGTCGCAACCCAGAGGTAACAAGGCTGCAGGCGACTTCCGATACACCAAGGGGGACAAAGGGATCTGCTCCAGCGACCATCACATGACAGGACCAACAAAGGCTCCTGCAATGTTGGCACTCCCGCCGTCCATCGGCGGTCGGATGTCATGTGCTGAGCGTCACAGGGAGGTGCTTGAAGCGGGTCGGGGGAGCAGACCCTTTGTTCGGAATTTATATGACTGTCAAATGGATCGGGCGCATGCCCTGCTCGGACAGCACCAAGGTGATAATGGCCTCGGGGCTACTTCACCCATGCCAAGACTCTGAAGAACCCAAACCAGATCTAAAGGCTTTGACAAGGTGTCGCCTGGGGCGGCACCTTGCACAATAAAACAAGCTAATATCACGCCGGTGCCGGACTCCGGCCTCGGCCTCTCTCACACAGGTGAACACAGTGTTTGATTTCATTATTATCGGTGGCGGCATCGTCGGCATGTCCACCGCCTGGCAGCTGAAAAAAGCCTATCCCGACCACAAGATATTGCTGCTGGAAAAAGAGTCCGGTCCGGCC
>JBFGZI010000300.1:0-3127 GCA_041586855.1 Oceanisphaera sp.
CAGACAACGGCCGGGTTCGCCTCAGAGCGAGATCTGAATATCCGACAGCGGCCTGGCGCAACAGGGCAGTAATTCACCCTGCTCGGGCATATCGAGTGGCTCGCTGCCATACTCCACCTCACCCGACTGGATCTGGCATTTGCACTCGTTACAGATGCCCACCCGACAGCTGAAATCCGCGGCTATGCCATGGGCTTCGGCAAAATCAAGCAGGTTGTCATATTGATGATCCCAGGGCACCCTGATGTCGGAGCCGGCAAAGGTCACCAGGGGGCCATCACCGACTGGCATCTCAGTGGGCTCGGTGGCTGCTGGCTCGGCCGATGTTTTCTCGTCGCTCCTGGCCGTCAACAGCGAGGCGGGACCGAAAAATTCATAATTGATATCGCTTTTCTGCACCCCGAGCCCAAGCAGGGCTTCATACATCGCCTGCATAAAGGGAGGGGGACCGCAAAGATAGAAATCATAGACGCCCAGCGGCAGTACCGATCTCAGTACCTCCCGGCTCAGCATCCCTTCACTATGGTAATCGACGCCCAACCTGTCCTGCTCGCCGGGAAAGCGGTAGCAGATATACTGGCTGATATTGCCAGACTGTTCGCACAGCGCGCCAATTTCCTCGGCAAACGCATGCATGGTTCCCGAATCGCAGGCATGAATGAAATAGACTTCACGCTTTCCTTCCCGCGCCAGGGCATGAGCCATGGAGACCATGGGTGTAATCCCCACCCCTCCGCTCAGCAGCACCACAGGCCGGTCCGACTCCTGCTTGAGATAAAACTGTCCGACCGGCCCGATAGCCTCCAGCACATGACCTTCCTCGACCCGATCGTGCATGAAGGTAGAGCCGATGCCCGGCGTCAGCTCCGGACTCCCTACGGGCGCACCCTCTCGCTTGATGGTCAGCCTCAGCTCGTTACTACCCGCCTCCGGCCAGCTGGACACACTGTAGTTTCTCACCACCCTGGTCACCTGCCCCGGCACCGCCAGTTCCAGCGTCAGGAACTGGCCCGGATTGAAGGCCGGTACCGGGCTGCCATCCTGAGTGCGCAGATAAAACGAGACGATCGTCTCCGATTCCCGGACTTTTCTGACCACTTTCCATTGTCTTTTTACCAGCATCTTGACTCCTGCCGTTGCAAACCAGCTCCGTCGGCGATGAGCGCCGCCAACGGAACTGATATCGGTTGTACTGTCAGGCCCGTGACTCGGTATTCTCGGCTTGAATCGCCTTATCCAGTATACGGCGATAACGCAGGCTGCCGGCGTCGCTGGCAATATCATGTACCGGCGTAGTCGACTTCTTCATGTTGGCATGAACGGCGGACAACACGACGATATCTTCATTGAATGCCTGCTCAAAGTCCTGAGTCAGCAATTCATCCGTATCACGGCAGTTCGGCTTGAAATTACGGATCTGGAACCAGAAATACAGGCACTGATCCGCATTGACCGGCGTGATGAAGTTATAGGAGTCCAACAGGAACACATCCGGGTGCAATTGCCCCTGAGGCGCACCGCTGCCGGTGGGCGCTATGATGTCCTTGATCACCGCATGGGAAGGTAACCGCACCTCGTAATGCTGAAGCCTGTCGGCCCGGCCCTCGAACTGCACATAAGGCTGAAAGAAGGGGGCCAGTATGCAATCCATCATCCAGCGCCGGGATACCACGATATCGTTATCGACGCTGACCTCCAGGGGCACACCGACACAGGCGTCGTTGCCCAGCGAGCTTTTATGCACATAGGAAACATGCTCTGGGTCGAGCAGGTTATCTGCCATATAACGGTAATCACAGTCGATGGTCATCATGGGGCCACGGTTGATGCCCCATTGCGGGTCATCGTAGTGCTCGACCTGAAAAATCTTCGCGCTGTCCGCATCGGCGGCCTCGCCCATCCAGATCCAGACCAGACCCCACTTTTCCTCTACCGGATAGCTTCTTACCCGGGCCTTGGGAGAGATCCGGCTCTGGATGGGAATTTTCACACAGGTCCCGCTGCAATCGAATTCCATGCCGTGGTAACCACACTGAATACGATCTTCAATCAGCACGCCCATGGACAAGGGCAACTTGCGGTGGCAGCAGGCATCTTCCAGCGCGGCTACCCGTCCGTCTTCGGTACGATACAGAACAATATTTTCTTCCAGCAGGGTGCGCTTGGTCAGCTTGCGCGCGATATCACTGGACCAGGCGGCCACATACCAGGCATTGCGTAAATACATAATCATTTCCTCGAGATAATGAACGAACTCCCTTTTGCCGAACGACAGATACGCCGAGCCGGGTGGTACGACACCATCGGCAACGATCAGGCAAAGGAATATCCGAATAACAAATGAGTATTGAGCTACTGAAAACCGGCTAGGCGGGAGATGATGTTGAAGATGCCGGCACGCTCGAGTCGAGCGTACCGGCAGGTCAGTCCTCGTGGTTTCCGGTACCCGTCACAGTACCTGGGCCGCTATCCAGCCGAACAGGATCAGCGGTATGTTGTAGTGCATGAAGGTGGGGATCACAGAATCACGGATATGATCATGCTGACCATCCACGTTCAGCCCGGCGGTGGGGCCCAGGGTCGAATCCGAGGCGGGTGAACCCGCATCGCCCAGGGCGCCGGCGGTACCCACCAGGGCGATGGTCGCCATGGGGGAGAAACCGAAATGCATCGCCATCGGCACGAAGATGGCCGCGATAATCGGCACTGTGGAAAACGACGAGCCGATACCCATGGTGATAAAGAGACCCACCAGCAGCATCACCAGCGCAGCCATGGCAGGGCTGTCACCGATAATATCGGCCGCACCGGACACCAGCTCGGGAATGGCACCGGTCGCCTTCATCACACCGGCAAAACCGGCGGCGGCAATCATCACGAAGCCGATAAAGGCCATCAGGCGCATGCCCTGGGTAAAGACGTCGTCCTGATCTTTCCATTTGAACAGGCCGTTCATCGACAGCACGGTAAAGCCCAGCAGGCCGCCCAGCACCATGGAGCCGGTCCACACCTGCACCAGCAGGGCACCGCCCACGGCCACACCCAGCATGCACAACTGCAAGGTAGACAGGCGACGAGGCGCTTCTTCTTCCTGCCCAGTCTTGCCGTCGGCAACCGGCTGATGATA
>JBFGZI010000301.1:0-3111 GCA_041586855.1 Oceanisphaera sp.
ATTGCCGGCTGTGCGGCACTGTTATCGGTATTGCTGACTTTGGGGTTGCTCAGCAGCAGCCGCTACCTGCGGCTGCGATTGCAACGCAGGCGAAGTGCCGCTCTGATGGAAGCCACCGGCTCCGTCATCCTGGTACTGCCGGCGGTGGTGCTCTCGACCGGGCTCTTTATTTTGCTGCGCAATGTGGCCGATATTTTTACCCTGGGGCCGGTGCTGGTATTGCTGGTCAACGCCCTGATGGCACTGCCTTATGGACTTCGCGCCTTGCAGTTGCCGATGGAGCGGGTATCTCTTCAATATGGCCGGCTCTGTACCAGTCTCGACGTTCAGGGGCTGGCTCGGATCAGGCTGGTGGAATGGCCCCTGTTGCGAAAGCCGGTGGCATTGGCACTGGCGTTGGCGATGATGCTATCGCTCGGCGATCTCAGCGCTATAGCGCTGTTCGGCAGCCAGTCGCTGCAAACCCTGCCCTGGCTCTTGTATCAACAGCTGGGCAACTATCAGATGATAGATGCCGCCGCCACTGCCCTGGTGTTGTTGCTGCTGAGTCTGGGACTATTTGGCTTGGTAGAAGGTGTGCTGGGAGGCAAAGATGCTGCAACTGAATAACCTTTGCTCCCGCTATCCGGAGCAGGAGTTGTGTTTTACCCTCTCGGCCGGCGCCGGAGAAATCACCGCCCTTATCGGCCCCAGTGGCGCCGGAAAATCCACCCTGCTGGCCATGGTCGGCGGCTTTACCTCCATTGATTCAGGACAGCTGTTGTACGATAGCCGCGAGCTGGTGCCACTGACACCGGCCCAACGGCCGATCACCACGCTGTTCCAGGATAACAATCTGTTCTGGCATATGACGGTATACCAGAATATCGCCATCGGCCTGGCGCCCTCGTTACGGCTGACGCCGGCACAAAAGGCCACAGTAGAGCTAGTGGCTGGCCAGGTCGGTATAGAGACCTTGCTGAACCGCAAACCATCGAGTCTTTCCGGTGGTCAGCAACAAAGAGTAGGACTGGCTCGCTGTCTGGCTCGCCGGCAGCCGGTGTTACTGCTGGATGAACCCTTCTCCGCCCTGGATCCAGCCTTGCGCTTCGAATTGCTGGAACTGCTGCGCTCGCAAACCGATCAGCTGCAACTGACCGTCCTGCTGGTGACACACCACCCGGACGAAGCCGCCAGAATCGCCGATAATATCGCTTTTGTGCACAATGGACGCATCATAGAGAGCGGAAACAGGGAGCTGTTGGCCGCTCCCCAGACTGAAGAATTAAAGGCTTATCTTGGACAGGGAAGCAGTGAGGGGTGAAATGTTACTCATCACCCCTCACCCCTCACATTGATAATCAGAGATTTTCTTCCGCGAAAGAAGCCAGCCGGCTGCGGACCACGCCGTTGAGGTAAACATTGGCACTGCCTTCGAAATCCTTGAAGCGTTCCACAATATAGGTCAGCCCGGAGGTCACCGGGGTCAGATAGTTGGAGTCAATCTGGGCCAGATTGCCCGAGCACACCAGCTTGGTTCCTTCACCACAGCGGGTGATGATGGTCTTTAGTTGCGACGCCGTCAGATTCTGGCATTCATCCAGCAGCACGAAGGTATTCTGGATGCTGCGTCCGCGCATGAAGTTGACCGACTTGAACTGGATGTTGGCCTTGCCCATGATGTAACTGAGTGAGCCGTCCATGCATTCATCCTGCTTGTGCAGTACTTCCAGCGTATCGGTGATGGCCGCCAGCCAGGGCGCCATTTTTTCTTCTTCGGTACCCGGCAGGAAGCCGATACTTTCGGCTATTTCCGGCGTATTTCGGGTTACTATCACCTTATCGTAAATCCCTTTTTCAATGATCATCTCCAGCGCCGACGCCATGGCGAGTAGCGTTTTTCCACTGCCCGCAGGGCCGGTCAGGATCACCATTTCGATATTGGGATCAAGCAGCGCATCCAGTGCCATGGCCTGATAGATATTCTTGGGATGAATTCCCCAGGCCTTGCGCCCCATCATCCGCTCCCAGCCCAGGTCGACAAAGCGAACCTTGCCATCGGCCTTATCCAGCACTCGACCGGCAAAGTCGTTGGTATCATCAATCAGATACTGATTGATGTAGGCTCCCGGCAGCAACTCGTCGGCGACCGTATGGATCACCTCCCGGCCGTGGGTTTTGCTGTCACACTCTCCTACCCTGTCCCAGAAGCTGTTTTCCTGATGATAAAATCCCTTCGACAACAAACGGATATCATCAACCAGCTGATCGGAACGATAGTCCTCCACATACTGCAGGCCCGCCCCCTTGGCCTTGAGCCGCATGTTGATGTCTTTGGTGACCAGTACCGCCATGCCTTCTGTGGTGTGTTTTTGCAGATAGAGGGCAGTGTTGATGATACGGTTATCGGCTTCGTCATCGGTAAACACCGCATAGCCTTCCGGCAGGTGCCTGTCGGTGATGATGGCGATGGTGCCAGAAGCCTCGTCATCCTTGAGGCCCAGCGGCACCCCGGCCACTATCTGTTCCGGGGTTGCATCGTGAAAAATCCCCTCCAGCGTCCGAATCGCCACCCGCGCATCCCGGCTGACATCTTTTTGCCGATCCTTGATGCGGTCCAGCTCTTCGAGCACCGTCATGGGTATAACGACGTTATGTTCCTTGAAAGAATAAATGGAGAGGGGTTCGTGCAGCAGTACGTTGGTATCCAGAATAAAGCGTTTACGGTCATTGTCGTCCATAGACATGCTCCCTCGGGCTCAGCCCTTATCATGGTCATTGCCCAGTTAAAGCACAGTGCAATGACAGCTTTATTACACCCTAACGCTATGACTTTTTATGCTTTTCGGCAAGCAGTAGTGTTGAATGCATTAACATGAATGAGCGCCACCTCACTAAACTGACGATGTGAGGCGTGAGGCGTGAGGCGTGAGGCGTGAGGCGTGAGGCGTGAGGATTTTTCACAGATGCAAAAAAGCCCGATACGTTCGTATCGGGCTTTTTAATTGGGTGCCTGGCAGTGACCTACTTTCACATGGCAGCTGCCACACTATCATCGGCGCGGGTGCGTTTCACTTCTGAGTTCGGCATGGGATCAGGTGGGACCACAACGCTATCGCCGCCAGGCATAAA
>JBFGZI010000302.1:0-3103 GCA_041586855.1 Oceanisphaera sp.
CTTCGCCATGCAGCAACAGCAGAACGACTTTCGTTACCAGCAAAACCAGCTAAAGGAACTGACCCGGACCCGGATCTCGCTGCAGCGAGAATTGCGCTTTCTCGAAGGCCTGCGCAGCGGTGTGGCGGTGTCCGAGCTGCTGGATGCCGTCGACAAGGCGCTGGGTGACAACCCGGTCTGGTTCCAGGAGTGGCGCTTTCGGCGGGCCAGCAGCCTGGTCGACAAGCCACCGGGCACCACGACTCAGGGATATTTCATCCTGATCCAGGACGAAAACAGTCCCGCCACCCGGCAGGAAGCACTGAAGCTGGACATGCACATGACGATTCGCGGTCAGTCGGACGATCACAGAGCCCTGTCTCATTTTTTGCGTCAGCTGTCCGAACAGCCCCAGATTGCCGAGGTCAACCTAAGCCGTACCAGCCTGCGCCGCTACACCAGTGGCGAGGTGCTGGACTTTGAATTAACTGCACGACCCAACTTGGGTGAGGCACCATGAAACCGGACATCAGTTTCGATCTGAAGCCATCCAGAACCTGGCTGCTGGCGCTGGCCGGAGGCGGCCTCTTGCTGCTGATAGCGCTGGTAACCTATCTGCTGCTGCCGGAGCTGAAACGTTACGGCGTGGCGAGAGACACCCTGATGCTGCAAGCGGGATCGTTGCCGGAGAGGCAGCAGCTAGACCGCCAGCTCGACCAGCTGCGCACCGAGGTAGAAACCTTGCGGCGCACCATTCACGGCGACATGGCTCAGCGCCCGGCCAAGCAGCTTGGCAGCTATGTTATCGAGTCGCTGCAGAATCTGTCCTGGCACAACCGGATGCAGCTGACCAGTCTGGTGCCTCGCTCGGGCAGCCGTATCGACGCCTTTCAGGAGCTGATCTTCGATATCGAGCTCAGTGGCAGCTACATGGACTTTTACCGCTGGATCCGTGAACTAAACGACGAACTCGGTTTCGTGGTCATCGCCGCCTTCGACATGAGGCCGGTCCGTACCCTGAGCGATGGCACCCGCATCGATATCAAACTCACCATAGTGGCCTACAAGGCGGAATCATGAACATGAAGCCTCTCTATCCGGTCAGCCTCTGGCTGCTGGCGACCACAGCACTGGCGGACACCGGCATGCCATTACGGGATCCTTTTGTCCGACCCCTGATCGAGTTGCCGGCCAGCTCCACGCCGACGCCGGTCGTTGCGGCGCCCGACTTCACGCTGCGCGCCCTGCTGGTGGCCGGTGATAAGTCACTGGCCAATATCGACGGCACCATACTGGCACTCGGTGACGAATTCGACGGATATCGATTGATTTCAATCACTCAGGAAGAAACCCTGTTCGAAAAAGGTTCAAACAGATATCGTATCTCTCTCAAGGAACGGACGTCCCGACAATGACAACCAAGAAGCAGGAGCTTCAATCACCATGCCCATGATTCGTCTCACTCCGGCCATCAAGCGCCTGATCCCCTTGCTTATTCCCATTCTTGTTTTCATCAGCCCGGTCGCGCAGGCCAAAAAAGTGTCGCTCAACGTCAACAATGTCGACATTGCCGAAGTCATGGACATGCTATCGCGTCAGCAGAAATTGAATATCATGCTGGCGACCGGGGTATCGGGTCAGGTATCTGTCAACCTCTACGAAGTCGAGGTATCCAATGCCATTCAGATGATCGCCGAGTCGGCCAACTTCGTGGTGGAGCGTCGCCAGGGGAGTTATTTCATTCGCAAGCGCGAAGATGTCGGTAAATACAGCTACAACAACCTGACCAGGCTGAAAACCTTCAAGGTCCAGTATTCGGACCCCGTCGCCATTATGGATATTCTGAGCAAGTATATTTCCAGCTACGGCAATATCACCGCCCTGCCGGAGCGCGGTCTGCTGGTGGTGGAAGACAAGCCGGAATTTCTCGCACGCATCGGCGAACTGCTCGCGGAAATCGACCGTCAGCCACGGCAGATCCTGATCGAGGCCAAAATATTCGACGTCACCCTGACGGACTCCGATGTGTTCGGCATCGACTGGGCCAGGCTCTTTAAAGGTGGCGAGGGTCTCGTCGGTACCTCCGGGCTGGTGCCAGGAACCGACGGTATTTTCATCGATCTGGTCACGCCGAACCTGGAGGTGTTCTTCAACGCCCTGCAAACCAAGAACCGGCTGCACACCGTTTCGACGCCCAAGATACTGGCACTGGAAGACCGGGAAGCCAGCACCGTCATCGGCGACCGCCAGGGGTTCAAGGTCACCACCACCATCAACCAGATCACCACCGAAAGCATCGACTTTCTTGAATCCGGCGTGATCCTCAAGGTCAAGCCTGCGGTCGACGAAGCCAACCGGATCCTGCTGCAGATACACCCGGAGGTCAGTACCGGAACCGTCAATCAGCAGGGAATCCCCTCCCAGAGCACCACAGAGGTCACCACCCAGATGCTGGTCAACAGCGGTCAGACGGTCTTTATCGGCGGGCTGATCCGGCAAACCACCGAAGAAGGGGTCAAAGGCGTGCCTATTCTGATGCATATCCCCTTGCTGGGGCGTCTGTTCAGGCAGTCAACCCACACGGACGTGCAGACCGAAACCGTGGTGTTGATCACCCCTTATCTGGTTCAGGATGGCATGCCGCCCCCGCCAACCGAGCCGCGGCTGACGATGAGCATCTCACCCTGATGCGTTCAAAGCGGGAGCATTGAAGAGATGAGCACAACGGTTCTCGTGGTCCTGGTTATCCTGTGCGGTCTGCTGCTGGGCTGGGTGATGCATGGTCGGGCCACTCGGCGCATGATGCCCATGCTGAAACGGCTGGCCGCGGAAACCAATGGCAAGGTGTCCTCGAGCAATCCGTTGCTGCTGCCGAAACTCCTGTATTCCCGTTCCGGCATGGAGGTGGAAGTGTCCAGTGCCTCCACCGGCATCGACGGTCAGTCCGTCCAGTACACCTATGTGCTGTTCAAGGGACTGCCGGCCCATGAGTTCGACTTTCGCATCCGGCCGCGAACCATCAGCTCCCTCGTAAATGAATGGGTTGGCTTCCGCCAGGCCACCCTCAACACGGGGCGACTGAAAGCCCGTCTTGCCATACAGACCAATGACGATGAACGGATGC
>JBFGZI010000303.1:0-3094 GCA_041586855.1 Oceanisphaera sp.
ACCCTCTATCCAGGAGGTAATCTGGCGTCAAATTGAGAGCTGCCGGGAAATTACGGAATACACTACCCGCCTCCGCTCCGGACTCTAGGGGTAATCCGCCCCCAAATTGAGAGCTGTCGGGTATTGGGATACACTGCCAGTTAACCTAGCCCGCCGAGAATCAGTGTCGTATGTCAAAATCGCAGGATAGTATCCGCATCATCAAGAAATACCCCAACCGCCGCCTGTACGACAGCCACACCAGCAGCCATGTCACTCTGGTCGATATTCGTCGGCTGGTGCAGGAAGAAGAACCCTTTCAAGTAATAGATGCCAAAAGCGGCGACGACATTACCCGCAGCATCCTGCTGCAGATCATTCAGGAAGCCGAAAGCGACGGCGATCCGATATTTTCCAGCGACATGCTGAAGAACATCATCCGTTTCTACGGACCCTTTCAGGGCGTGCTTGGCAGCTATCTGGAAGAAAGCATTCAGTCGGTGATCGACATTCAGACCCAGACCGGCACCCAGTCGTCACAGGCCTGGACCGAGTTCATGCACAGCCAGGTGCCCATGATGCAGGATATGATGCGTCAGTACGTGGAACAGTCCCGCAGCCTCTACCTCAACACCCAGAACATGTTCGGCCTGTTCGGCGGCTTCAACAGCAGCGACAACAAGAGCGATACAAACAAAAAAGACGAAAAAAAAGACGATAAGGAATAATCCCTATCGCCTCAAACGAGATAACCGCTGTTATTTTTCGTTATCGTTAATTAGTTGGTTTTGGCTGAACCACGTGCGTTTTTCGCATTGTTGTTGGCATTGCTTGCCTGCTGTGCGGCGGCACTGGCCGCGGCACTAATGCCTTTTTCGGCAGTTTCCGCTACCTGTCTGGCGGCCTTTTCGGACTGCTCGGCTGCCTGCTTGACCGCCTTGTCGGTGATCTCGGCGGCTTCTTTGGCCGCTTTTTGCGCCTGCTCATAGGCTTCATTGGCGTTGTTTACCGCAGCCTTCAGCGCGGTAACGGCAGATTCGGTACCGGCGGGGGCATGCCCGGCCAGCTGGTCAATCACCTCATTCAGCTGCTTGCTGCCGGCGGCAATTTGCTGCTCGGTAAACTGGCCAAGCTGCTGCTGGCCATCGGTCAGCAGGGCCAGCACTTCACGGTTGAAGGCCAGGTGACGATCCAGAATGGCAGTCGGGCTGAAAAAAGCGCTTTGCAGCTCGAACAGACCCTTGACGTCACGTACGGCCAGCAGCTTGCCGGCGTAATCAAACTGAGCGGCGCCCAGTTCGGCCACAGAGTCCTGCTGCAGCTTGCCCAGCTTGGTGGCGTTGGCAACCAGGTTGTTGGTCAGACCCTGTACCAGGTTCAGGTTGCTCTGCTGGATGTTTTGCAGTTTTTCAAAATCGAACAATGACATTATATATCTCCTGAAGAATGGGATGGCTCTAGGCCAGGTACGCCAGCAAGAAAAACATCATCATTCCACTTTCCTGGCCTCGGCGCACGTCACCAATATTGCACCGCACAAAACCGTTTTACAAGATCTTTTTTGTGCGCCGCAAAAATCACACTAGCCCCCTCTCGACACGACAGCCAAAAACACAGCCACAAATCCCTGCCAACGCCCGAGTATCACGGTAATAGATGACTGCCGCATGACAGGGGGTTCAACATGCCAGTCCGGCCAAACGAATCCATCCATTCGATTCAGCTGCAGAGTGGCTGCCGGCAGGTGCCGATTGCCAGCGGCTGGTGCGTGCAAGCCGCGAAAAGCGGACTAAACTGAGAAGGCTCGGATCGCAACCGCTTACGGCATTGCACAAAATTGGTATGACTTCGTTTATAAAAAATTATGGGTTAATTGTTCACACAAATGTAATCAAAACTGTACCAAATGTTTGTTTGGTAATATTATTGTTATCACCTGTGCGCCGATGTCATCTATGCCCCGGCTTCTGCCCTCATCCAGCCGCACATGGAACATGGGTTCCATTTTGTTCCGCTGCGAGTGGGCAGCAAGAAATCCCTTTAAAAACAAAAAATAACTACCGAGTAACCAGGGGCGATAACAGGAGGATCTGTTTTAACGATTTCCGTATCGTAAAAATGATTTCCAAAAACAGGTTGATCGTCACAGTTTTCTTTGTATCATCAAGTTATGGGTTACGTGGTTGTTACCGCCCTCACCAGACGGAACTACAGCCCGAATATCATGGACAACCAACAACGGTGCCGAGAGCACCTCAGATGAATGGATACCGATTATGGCTAAAATGAAAGCAATCGAGGCAGTCGCCAAAATCCTTGAGCTGGAAGGTGTAACCAAAGCCTTTGGCGTTCCCGGCGCCGCGATCAACCCCTTCTACGCAGCACTGCGGGGCCTGGGCACTATCGACCACGTACTGGCTCGTCACGTTGAAGGCGCCTCTCACATGGCCGAAGGCTATACCCGTGCCAACCCGGGCAACATAGGTCTGTGTATCGGTACTTCCGGCCCTGCCGGCACCGACATGATCACCGGCCTGTATTCCGCTTCTGCCGACTCTATTCCCATTCTGTGCATCACCGGCCAGGCGCCGCGTGCTCGTATGCACAAAGAAGACTTCCAGGCCGTAGACATCGAGTCTATCGCCAAGCCGGTATGTAAGTGGGCCGTGACTGTAATGGAGCCGGCTCAGCTGCCAGGTACCTTCCAGCAGGCGTTCCACATCATGCGCTCCGGCCGTCCCGGCCCCGTGCTGATCGACATGCCGTTCGACGTGCAGATGGCCGAAATCGAATTCGATGCCGAAGCCTACCAGCCGATGACTCCTTACAAGCCGGCCGCAACTCGCATTCAGATCGAAAAAGCGCTGACCATGCTGAACGAAGCCGACAAGCCGCTGCTGGTGTCCGGTGGTGGTGTTATCAACGCCAACGCCGACGCCCAGCTGACCGAGTTTGCCGAACTGGTCAACGTACCCGTTATCCCGACTCTGATGGGCTGGGGTACTATCCCTGACGATCACAAGCTGATGGCCGGTATGTGTGGTCTGCAGACGTCACACCGTTACGGTAACGCCACCGTACTGGCTTCCGACTTCGTACTCGGCATCGGTAACCG
>JBFGZI010000304.1:0-3083 GCA_041586855.1 Oceanisphaera sp.
CTTGTTGATGATGTCGGCTACCTGGGTTTCACGGCCGCCCTGGGTTTGGGCCGGGCGGCGCAGCGCCTCTGCCTGCTCGGTGGCGCTCAGTTGATTCCAGTCGAGAGTCTTCATGGTTTACTCCATCATCTTCTCGATGGGCAGCACCAGGATGGAGGAGGCACCCAGCGCCTTGAGGCCTTCCATGGTTTCCCAGAACATGTCTTCGCTACTGACCATGTGAATGGCCACCTGGTTGCTTTCACCGGCCAGGGACATGATGGTCGGGCGTTCGGCACCGGGCAGCAGGTCGATAACCGCTTCCAGTCGATCCTTGGGGGCGTGCAGCATGATGTATTTGCTTTCACGCGCCTGTTGCAGGCCCTGAATACGGGGCAGCAGACGGTCGATAACCTGTTGCTTGGCGGTCGACAGCGGGGTGGCGCTCTGGATCAGCACCGCCTTGGAGCGGAAGATGACATCGGTTTCAACCAGGCCGTTGGCTTCCAGGGTGGCGCCGGTGGACACCAGGTCACAGATGGCGTCGGCCACGCCGGCGCGGGGCGCGACTTCTACCGAACCGTTCAGCATGACGCTCTTGAACTTGACGCCCTGACGGTCCATGTAGCGCTTGAGCAACCAGGGGTAGGAGGTAGCGATGCGCTTGCCTTCCAGGCTTTCCGGTCCCTGATAGTCGAAATCCTGAGCCACCGCCAGCGACAGCCGGCAGCCACCGAAGTCCAGGCGCTTGAGCTCGCTGTATTCGGCACTTTCACCCTGGGCCTGGCGTTCCATCAGGGTCTCTTCCAGCACGTTTTCACCGACTACGCCCAGGTCAACCACGCCGTCCATTACCAGACCGGGAATGTCGTCATCGCGCACCAGCAGCAGGTCGATGGGCATGTTTTCGGCGTGGGCGATGAGGCGCTGTTCACGCAGGTTGAGTTTGACGCCGCAGCCCTTGAGCAGCTTCTGGCATTCGGTGCTGAGGCGGCCGGATTTCTGAATGGCGATGCGAAGACGATTTTGATCCAGTGTCATGATGTTGTGTTCCCTGTCAGTAAAATAAAGTCTGTAAAATCACGTAAAACAAAAAACCCTCGGGAGCGTTGCTTCCGAGGGTCTATGTATTCTGTCCTGCTGGAAGCCGCCAAGGGATAGGCCTTCCAGAATAAAATTCTGAAAGCCTAGTCGGGATGATGATGGTGATGCTTGGCGTTGTGCAGGAAGTTCATAATAGGGTTGGCCCGTGTCTCTCTTGAGGTCTGCGACCACATTAGCAAGTGGAACCGGATTTGCCAACCCCGGATTGCAAGAAACTTCCGGGCCCGATGCCGACCGCCGCGAGGCCGGCTTTCCGTCTCAGGCGGAACCTTGGTGGACTATAGGGTAAATCTGTTTTTTTGCAGAAAATATAAATAATTATGCACGTTATGCTGGTGATATATATTGTTAGTCACGGGCAAGGCTGCATCACATCTCCGGCAACCAATAGGCCTTTCTACGCCGCAGTTCTTGGGCTTGTGTCCATGATTGACTAAGGTTAACGAAAGGGTGTTGTACAAAAAATAACCAACCCAGGGAGGGAACATCACTTCGAAAGGACGAGTTACTCTGCTATTTACTGCCCGTTCAACGCCTTGAACAACACGGCGCCTCACCCATAGGGGGGCGGTGTCTGACTTCAGGAATGCAGTGAAGCGAGAGGAGAATCATCATGGCCCATCAAAAAACACTATTGGCGACGGCCATCGTCTGTGCAATGGCCAGCGGGCCCGCATTGGCCCTGACCGAGGCGCAGGAACTGGATCAGCTCAAGCGCCAGCTTGGCGCTCTGCTTGAGCGGGTCAGTCAGCTTGAAACCAAAACACAGAATGCCGAGGCGCGGGCTCAGGCGGCGGAAACAAAGGCCGAGACCATGAGTTCCAACAGGGCGCCCGCCGCTGTCAGCTCGGGCAATGACAAAATCCGGGTGTCCGTTTCCGGTCATGTGAATCGGGCTCTGCTGGTGGTGGATGACGGTACGGAAACCGATCTCTACCATGTTGATAACGACAGCTCCTCTACCCGGTTACGGGTGATCGGTGAAGGGGATGTCAGCCCCGAGCTGACCGTGGGGACCGCCATCGAGCTGCAGCTGGAGTCGAACTCATCCTTCAGTGTCAGCCAGGATAATGAATCGGCGAGCGGAGACAGTGTTTCCGATCGTCGGCTGGAGGTGTATTTCGATCACGACCGGCTCGGCAAGCTGTGGATGGGTAAAGGCTGGACCGCCAGTGAAGACAGTTCCGAAATGGACTTGTCCGGTACCGCTCTGGTCGGTTATTCCTCTACCGCCGATATTGCCGGCGGCATCAAGTTCCGCAATGGCGCGGGTAGCCTGACTGACAACACCGTGGGTGATACCTTTATCAACCTGGATGGTCTGGGGCGGAGGAACCGCCTGCGCTACGACACTCCGAGCATGGCCGGTGTGAAACTGGCGGCCAGTGCGGTGGAAGACAGCGCCTGGGATACGGCGCTGACCTATGCCGCCGATTATGCACCGGGTACCCTGGCGGCGGCAGTGGCCTATTCGGATCAGCAAAACAACAGCGGTCAGGTCAACGGCTCGGCGTCTTTCCTGCATAACAGCGGGGTCAGTGTGACCCTGGCGGCCGGGGAACGGGACAGCGGAGACCAGGATCCCAATTTTGTCTACGGCAAGCTGGGTTACCAGAACCAGTGGTTCAACTCCGGAACCACCGCGCTTTCGGCCGATTATCACGTCACCAACCACGCTGCAGATCGGGGTGACAAGGGTAAGTCCGTCGGGGTACAGATGGTGCAGAATGTCGACAATTGGGCGACCGAGCTTTATGTGGGCTATCGCAACTATGATCTGGAGCGGGCGGGAGATAATCTGGACGATGCAGATGCGTTGATTGCCGGTGCCCGGATCAAGTTTTAGGAGACGTGATGAAGATAAACATCATGCTGGTGATACTGCTGTTGCTCGGCGGTTGTAGCGGGACCCCGGTCCAATACCACAGCGAACGGGAAATACCCGAAGGGCCGGGTCTGCTGACCGGCGCCGACGGGGCTTACCTGTACCAAAGGTAAAG
>JBFGZI010000305.1:0-3080 GCA_041586855.1 Oceanisphaera sp.
AACACCGGGCAGCGAGGAACTGAGTCTCGGCAATGCCGGCCACTGGGCCTCTTCCACCCCCGGTATCACCAGTCGGCGCACGCCAACGGCCTGTGCCCGACGCCAGTGGGCGGGCCTGTCGTCATCGAAGGCGGCAAAGTCGAAATGGCAGTGGCTGTCGGTGAGATGCATGGGGCAATTCCTGAGTTTGTTTATACCTACCTCATTAAACACCGTTCTATTTGACTGTCATATCAATCCCGAACAAAGGGCCCGCTCCTCCGACCCGCTCAAGCACATCCATGTGATGCTCAGCACATGACGTCCCTGTCATGTGATGGTCGGTGGAGCAGATCCCTTTGTCTTCCTTGAAGCTCCGGCATCGACTGTTGGCTCCGTCTGCAGCAAACTCGGTGTTAAAGAAGAGGCAACAGAGATCGACTACCACGACCGAAAAATGCCAAGGATGGCATTTACCGAGCCCTCAAGGATGAGTTTATGGCGTGTCGTGGGACGACTGTGTTGCCTCTGAGCTCGGGTTTAAAAATGATCAGATGTTTATTCGAATTAGTATTAACCGCCGTGCTGAAATAAAAAAGCCCCGGCACAAAGGCCGGGGCTTTTATCGGTGCTGCGTGATCAGTGCTCTCGGGTCTTGCTGAACTGAATATCCGGGTAGCGTTCCTGGGTCAGGTTCAGGTTGACCATGGTGGGGGCTATATAACTCAGGTTGTCACCGCCATCCAGTGCCAGGTTGATAGATACCTTGCGCTGGAACTCATCCAGTTTCCTGGCATCATCACAGTATACCCAGCGGGCGGTAGAGACGTTGACCGCCTCATAGATGGCGTCCACGTTGTATTCGGACTTCAGTCGCGCCACCACCACGTCGAACTGCAGCACACCGACGGCGCCGACGATCAAGTCGTTGTTGTCTAGCGGACGGAACAGCTGCACGGCACCTTCTTCCGACAGCTGAACCAGGCCCTTGAGCAACTGCTTCTGCTTGAGCGGATCCCGCAGCCGGATGCGGCGGAACAGTTCGGGGGCGAAGTTGGGAATGCCGGAAAACTTGATGTCTTCGCCCTGGGTGAAGGTATCACCAATCTGAATGGTGCCGTGGTTGTGCAGGCCGATAATATCGCCGGCAAAGGCTTCTGCTGCCCGCTCCCGATCGCCGGCCATGAAGGTCACCGCATCGGAAATACTGACGGTCTTGCCCAGACGCACGTGCTTCATCTTCATGCCCTGGCTGTATTTGCCGGACACGATACGCATGAAGGCGATACGGTCCCGGTGCCGGGGATCCATGTTGGCCTGGATCTTGAACACGAAGCCGGAGAATTTCTCTTCGCTGGCGTCCACCTCCCGCTCCTGAGTGGGGCGAGGCATGGGTGCCGGCGCCCAGGTGCTCAGACCGTCCAGCACATGATCCACGCCGAAGTTACCCAGGGCGGTACCAAAATATACCGGTGTCAGCTCACCACTGAGAAACAGGTCGCGGTCGAATTCGGTGGCCGCGCCCAGCACCAGCTCCAGCTCTTCACGCAAGTCGGCGATCTCTTTTTCATCCAGCACCTCATCCAGCGCCGGATTGTCCAGTCCCTTGATGATCTTCACATCCTGAATGGTATGGCCCTGACCCGGCTGATAGAGAATCACTTCGTCGCGATGCAGGTGATACACCCCCTTGAACCACTTGCCACTGCCGATGGGCCAGGTAATGGGCGCGCACATCATGTTCAGTTCGGTTTCCACTTCGTCGAGCAGCTCCATGGGATCGCGAATATCCCGGTCGAGCTTGTTGATGAAGGTCACGATGGGGGTATCGCGCAGCCGGGTCACTTCCATCAGCTTGCGCGTTCTGTCTTCTACACCCTTACCGCCGTCAATGACCATCAGGCAGGAGTCCACCGCCGTCAGGGTGCGATAGGTATCTTCCGAGAAGTCTTCGTGTCCCGGGGTATCGAGCAGGTTGATCAGGCAGTTATTGTAAGGGAACTGCATCACCGACGTGGTGACCGAGATGCCCCGCTCCTTTTCCATTTCCATCCAGTCGGACTTGGCATGCTGGTTGGAGCCCCGGCCCTTGACGGTGCCGGCGGTCTGAATGGCCTGCCCGTGCAACAGTACCTTTTCGGTAATGGTGGTCTTACCCGCATCCGGGTGCGAGATAATGGCAAAAGTGCGGCGCTTGGCGACTTCCTGCTGGAATTGCGGTGATGACATGGTCGGCTTTCTTCTACTTTGGTGAAGGAGCAAAGGGCAACGGTCGGCGCTTCACTCGGGGAACGACAGATAAAACGGCAGCCATTGTCCCCGATCCGGGGCGGATCCTCAATCGACAGTTACGTTCAGCCCACCTGAAAAGACGATTTTTCCACCGGCCTTCATCCCGGAGCGGCTTGCCGTTATCATTGATATTCCGTATCCATGAAGCCAGCCGTATCATGTCTCGATCTTACTGCCACACCTGCCATCTGCCCCAAAGCGCCTGCCTGTGCCCGCATGTGTCACCCCAGCCCTGCCCTTTTCCGGTGCTGATACTGCAGCATCCGCTGGAGGCGAAACACGCCAAGAGCACGGTACCGTTGCTGCGCCTGGCACTGCCCGAGGTGCGGGTAGAAGTCACGGAACATCTGGATCCCCTGCCTCTACCGGACCAGGGTCGCTGGTGGTTACTGTATCCGTCGGAGCAGGCGCTGGATCTGGATAGCACCGGAGTGGCGCTGCCGATGGCCGATATCGGCGGCCTGGTGGTACTGGACGGCACCTGGCGCAAAACCCGCCGATTGCTGCACCTCAATCCCTGGCTACGACAGTTGCCAGCCCTGAGCTTCAGCCGGGCGCCCACCAGCGATTACGCCATCCGCAAGGGCCCCGGTGGCCAGGCGCTGTCGACCCTCGAAAGTCTGGCTCATGTGCTGAACCGGCTGGATCCCGACTTTGCGCCGGCGCCGCTGCACCGGTTGCTGAAAGTCAGGGTCGCGCAATTTCAGGCGCACAGGGTTCCCGAAGGCTAACCTGAGATGAAACAGGGAGGGTAAGCCCATCATGGAAGCGTATCTGCTGGAATTTGGTAGCTTGTTGCTGAGATGGCT
>JBFGZI010000306.1:0-3076 GCA_041586855.1 Oceanisphaera sp.
TGAAGCGGGGCTCAATTGATATGGCCCTGCTGTATGGTGAGTACTATACCCGCGACGCCCCCGAGCTGGCCGCTGTTTATGCTCAAGGGGCTATCACCAAGCCGGAACAGCATCTGGAAGTCCTGCCGACTATCCGTGATATCTATGAAAAGGGTTACGCCAAATGGAACATCAAGACCATTGGCGGCATAGTGTCTCCGGTGTTCAGTGTGGGCCTGCACTGCAAAGAGCCAATCAATAGCCTGGCGCAGCTTGAAAACAAGAAGGTCAGGGTCTGGTCGGCCCAGCTGGTCGATGCCTTTACCAAGCTGGATATATCCGCCCAGGTGATCCCCCAGAATGATATGTACATGGCGCTGCAAACTGGTGTGGTTGATTGTGCCTACTACTTGTCGACCGTGGCAGAAACCGTTTCTTTGCATGAGGTCACCAAGTACGAGGCTTATCTGCACCCCTGGGCGGCGGTGCCGGCGTTGTTTGGTGTCAGTAACAAAACCTGGAATGCACTGAGTGCCGAGCAGCAGCAGGTGTTGCAACTGGCAGGTGAAAATCTGTGGCAGAAAACCCGTGACGCGGCTGTGGATCCCGAGCGTGAGGAAAAGGCCCGGGCCAGGCGACAGGAGCTGGGTGTGACCATGCTGGAAAATTTCTCGCCGCAGGATGTGCAGCAGTTCCAGCAGGCAGCACTTGAGGCGTGGCAAGCCATTGCCGTGCGGTCGGGAGAAGACGGTGAGCTAATTTATGACAGGGTCACGGGCAAGTTGGCGAAGTTATAAATTTGAAGGCTAGGGCGGTGTCGCCGCCCTAGCGTGGCTCATCAGGAGTATCAATCATGTATTTTATAGCCAAGTTGATAGACAGGCTGTCTTATGGTCTGTTTCTTATCGGGGTCGCTGGCGGCATAGTGATGACCTTCACGGTGTTTACCAGTACCTTGATGAGATATGTATTCGATAGCCCCATCCATTTTTCCAATGAACTCGCCGGTCTGTTATTTTTCTCGCTCACCTTTCTGACTATTCCCCACGTGCTGAACAGCGGCAGACATATCCGCATCGATCTGGTCACGCGAAAGCTCAGTCCGCTGGCCGCACGGTTGAGCGAGGTCTTTACCAGTCTGATATTGATTCTTTTTTCGGCGATTATTATCTATGAATCCTGGGACTTCATGCTGTTTTCTTACGAGATAGACTCAAGATCGGAGATAAGCGGTTTGCTGCTCTGGCCCTGGATGATACTGATGCCCCTGTCATTTGCTCTGTGCATTCTGGTGCAGCTGCGTCATGGCTTGAGAGCACCCCTGGTCAAGAAAGATCAGGATACTTCACCAGTGGAGATAGCATAATGAGCTGGATGATATTGAGTTCTGGATTGTTGGTGTTGCTGAGCAGTGGCGCCTTGCTGGGTGCCGCCCTTGGGCTGATCGGATTAATACTGCTGCATTTTCAGGGATATGGATCCATGTCCCTGGCAATTAATTCCTCCTGGAATCTGCTGACAGGGTTTTCACTGACGGCGGTGCCGCTGTTCATCTTTCTCGGCGATATTTTGCTGGCCAGCGGCGTGTCGACTCGGGTTTACAACGGCCTGACGCCCTTGTTCCGGCGCATACCTGGCCAGTTGTTGCATACCAATATTGCGGTTTGCACTCTGTTCAGCGCGGTCAGCGGGTCGAGTTCTGCCACGGCGGCGGCCATCGGCTCTATCGGATATCCGGAGCTGAAGCGCCGGGGCTATTCACCGAGCATGGTGGTTGGCACCCTGGCCGCCGGCGGCACCTTAGGACTACTGATCCCGCCCAGTCTGGCGCTGATCATCTACGGGGCCACCCAGCATGTGTCTATCGGCAAGCTGTTTCTGGCGGGCATACTGCCTGGGTTGATGATATCGGTGGCGTTTTTCGGCTGGATCATCATCCGTTCGAAAATCGGCAGTGCTGTAGTGCCGGAAGGCAAAGAGGAAATGGACTGGGCCGAGGTATGCCGGGGGCTGAAACAGATATGGCCGCTGCCCATACTGATCTTCTTTGTGCTGGGTACCATCTACATGGGCATTGCCACGCCGACCGAGGCGGCGTCGCTGGGGGTGGTTGCCAGCATAGTGCTGGGCTTTACCTGGGGGGATCTGACCCTCGGCAAGCTGTGGGGGGCGTTTAAAAGCGCCACCGTCATGTTCAGCGCCATCGCCTTTATCATGCTGGGTACGGCAATTTTGTCCCAGGCGGTGAGTATGCTGGCGCTGCCACGGGAAGCGGTGTCGGCTATCTCGTCATTTGGCCTGGGGCCTTACGGCATTCTGCTCATGATAGTACTGGTCTACATAGTGCTGGGTTGCTTCTTCGACGGTATATCGCTGCTGCTGATGACGCTGCCCATCACTTTTCCCATGATGATGAGTCTGGGCTTCGATCCTATCTGGTTTGGGATTATCGTCACCCTGCTGATGGAGATTGGCATGATCACGCCTCCGGTCGGACTCAACCTGTTTGTGCTGACCTCGATCACCAAGAACGAGGTCAACCTTGCCGAGGCGGCCTGGGCGTCGTTGCCCTACTGGTTGATCCTGTTGGGTGCGGTGGGGATCTATACCCTGTTTCCGAGCATGGTGCTCTGGTTGCCCGGCTTTATGTGATAGCCGAACATTGTTAATTTTTTATTTAAAAACAGCAGTCTGGCGTTGAGTCAGGCTGCTGTTTTTGTTTCTGCCACCGGCAATTTGATTATTCCGCTCAGGTTATCAATATGTTTAAAAAGTGAATTGGATGTTAATAATGGAAGCCTTTAATATCGTTCTTGCCATCGGATAACTCGGCCACCGGATAGGGCCGATGCATTCGACATTTACTCAACGCAGAACATGAAAACGGAGAATAACCATGTCCCAGGATTTGATGAGCATGCTGAACCAGGCTTTCGATGAAGCCACCACTTTGTATCAGAACAACGGCTTTCAGCGCCGGGTCGGTTTCGGCAAGAAGCCGGCACTGATCAGCGTCGATCTGGCCAACGCCTGGACGCGTCCCGGCAACCCCTTTACCTGCGACAAGGTTGACGAAGAGATCATCCCCGGTATGCAA
>JBFGZI010000307.1:0-3061 GCA_041586855.1 Oceanisphaera sp.
AAGGTGCCGCGAGCGACCCTCTATCAACTTCAGCAAGGTTGTGCTCTACCAGCTGAGCTATTCCCGCTTAATCTTCTTTCACTTGCAATTACACTGGATTTTATTGCGGCAGCCTGTGAAGCCGTGCAAGGTGCCGCGAGCGACCCTCTATCAACTTCAGCAAGGTTGTACTCTACCAGCTGAGCTATTCCCGCTTTTTTACTGGTGTATCGGGCTGCAGTTGCTGCCGTCCGATGGCTGCGCATTATAGGCAGGCTGCCAGACAATACAAGCCATTTTTATGTCTCCTGGTTTATTCGCTTTAATTTTCAGCGTGTTGAGCATTTTTTAACGGCTTTAAGCCTTGGCTGCTCAATCAGAACTGGCTAAGCTTGCAGACATCCTGTCCTGTAGAGTGCATCCCATGCCCCTGCTGTTACTGACATTCATATTACTGGCTCCCCTCACCCTGTTCCATGCCCAGGCCGACACCGTCACCAGAATGCCCACCGAGGCGCCGTCACCGGAGGCGGCCACCGGCTGGCATAACAAGCCGCTGGTCACCGCCGACAAGGCCATGGTGGTCACAGCCAATCCCTATGCCAGCCGGGCAGCACAACAGATGCTGCAACAAGGCGGCAGCGCGGTCGATGCCATGGTCGCGGCCCAGGCGATACTGACCCTGGTCGAACCCCAGTCTTCAGGTATCGGCGGCGGTGCCTTTCTGGTGTACTGGCAGCAACAGCAGGCCCGGCTGACCACCCTGGACGGCCGGGAAACCGCTCCCATGGCGGCGCCGGAAGATCTGTTTCTCGATGAGAAAGGGCAGCCTCTGGCCTTCTTCGACACCGTGGTCGGCGGCCAGTCGGTGGGCACCCCCGGCACCGTCATGCTGATGTGGCAGGCACATCAACGTTTCGGCCTCCTGCCCTGGCGCGAACTGTTCAAACCCGCTATCACCCTGGCCTTGAACGGCTTTACCGTATCACCACGCCTGGCCCGGCTGATCGCGGAAGATCAGGCTTACCTGTCGCGGGACCCCGACAGCCGCCGCTATTTCTTCGATGATCAGGGCCGACCGCTGCCGGCCGGCAGCACCAAAACCAACCCCCTGCTGGCCGCTGCGCTGAGCCGACTCAGCATCGAAGGCCCCTCGGCGTTTTATCAGGGTGCACTTGCCACCGCCATGGTCGACAAGGTGCGCCAGGCCAGCCCCGTCGGGCATCTGAGCCTGACCGATCTGGCCGATTACCGGGTAAAGGAACGGGCGCCGCTCTGTGCCCCCTATCGTCAATATCAAATTTGCGGCATGGGGCCGCCCAGCTCCGGCACCCTCACCCTGGGACAGATTCTCGGCATCTTGTCTCATGTCGACCTGGCCACGGCAGGGCCCAACTCCCCCGACAGCTGGCGGTGGATCGCCGATGCCTCGCGCCTGGCCTTTGCCGACCGTCACCTTTATGCCGCCGACAGCGATTTTGTCTCGGTGCCGGTGACGGCGCTGCTTGCCCCTGACTATCTTGCCGGGCGGGCAAAGCTTATCACTGACAGTTCCGTTGCTCTGCCACAGGTGAGCCCCGGCACTCCTGCGCCCTCCCTCGGCCGCCGGGCGCCCGACCATTCCCCCGAGTTTCCGTCCACCACACATATCAGCATCGTCGATGCCGAGGGCAATGCCCTGTCCATGACCTCTACCATAGAAAACGGTTTCGGCTCCCGTCTGATGGTGCAGGGTTTTCTGCTCAACAACGAGCTGACCGACTTTTCCTTCAGCCCCAGCCGGAACGGTATACCGGTCGCCAACCGGCTGGAGCCGGGCAAGCGCCCTCGCTCATCCATGGCACCTACCATAGTGCTGCACCAGGGCAAGCCTCTGCTGGTGATTGGCTCCCCCGGCGGCAGCAGTATCATCGGCTATGTGCTGCACAGCCT
The DNA here is from genome assembly GCA_041586855.1 of Oceanisphaera sp. Taxonomy (GTDB): domain Bacteria; phylum Pseudomonadota; class Gammaproteobacteria; order Enterobacterales; family Aeromonadaceae; genus Oceanimonas. The sequence continues at coordinate 1,912 of JBFGZI010000307.1, forward strand.
GATCAACGTGCTCGACTGGGGTATGAACCTGCAAGAGGCACTGCATCAACCCCATGTACTGCATCGCGGCGGCACATTGGAAATGGAGCCGGCGGGGCGAAACCTGGCGTTGCAAGCGGCCATGGCACAGCTGGGCTTTGGCACCCGCCTGACCGAGCTCAACTCCGGCCTGCACGGCATCATGCTGCACGGGGACCATCTCAGTGCCGCGGCCGATCCCCGGCGAGAAGGCATGGCACTGGGCGCAGACTGACTCATGGCCAACATTCACCACAAGGTGCTGAACCTGCTTGCCCTGGTTCCCTCGGGTCAGGTAGTCAGTTACGGACAGCTGGCGGATCTGGCCGGCCTGCCGGGGCGTGCACGGCTGGTCGGACGCATTCTGCGTACCCAGGACACCTCGATGCTGCCCTGGTACCGGGTGGTGGCCGCCAATGGCCATATCAGCCTGCCCAGAGGCAGTGATGGCTGGCATGAACAACGGCAACGATTGCAGGCAGAAGGGATATTACTGAAAGGAGACAGGGTACCGATGGAGCAATACAGATGGCGGCCCGATCTGGCCGCTATCCTGATGCTGATGGATCAGTAAGTTATACCAATTTGAATAAACAGATGATCTATTTCATTTCTGTGTAAACGTCGGACAAAGGGCCCGCTCCACCGACTCGCTCAAGCACCTCCTTGTGACGCTCAGCACATGACATCCGACCGCCATGGACGGCGGGAGTGCCAACATTGCAGGAGCTTTTGTTGGCCCTGTCATGTGATGTTCGGTGGAGCAGCTCCCTTTGTCCTCCTTGATGCACCGGAGTTGCCTGTTAGCGCCGTCTGCAGGTAACTCGGAGTTCCAGAAGAGGCAACAGAGAACGACTCTCACGACCGTGAAATGCCAGGGATGGCATTTCCGAGCTTACATGGATGTACTCGTTGCGTGTCGTGGGAGTCGGCTCTGTCGCCTCTGACGCTTCGACCGAATATTTGATCAGATACTTAATCTGATTGGTATTAGGGTCTGTTGACCTTTCGCGGTGAAATTTTGTTCGAGTTAAACGCGTTTTTATCGCGGCGAGAGGGTTGTAGCCTAGTTATTCTAAGCAAAGCCCTCTCAACAAAGAGAAAAACGCGTTTAGCCGAACCCGCAGGGCAG
>JBFGZI010000308.1:0-3061 GCA_041586855.1 Oceanisphaera sp.
AAGCCGTAAGCCTGTTTCTTGGTCACAAATCAGCTAGTGGGATAAAGAGGCAACAGGGTTGCCTCCTCCGACCCGCTTCGAGCACATCCTTGTGACGCTCTGCACATGCCATCCCTGGCATGTGACGGTCGGCTGAGGTAATCCCTGCTGCCTCTTCTGGACGCCCGAGTTAGCTGTTGGCATCACCAACAGGCGACGCCGGAGTTTCAAGGAGGACAAAGGGATCTGCTCAGCCGACCATCCGCGCCATGGATGGCGCGGTTGAGCCTCCAGGGAGGGATTCACGGCGAGTCGGCGGAGCTGGCCCTTTGTCCGACTTTGTCTGAATCAGCAAATTCTCCTTTCCGAAACTATCGATTGATCCCTTATCTTTTGATCTGCTAGCATTAAGTTTCAAATCGAAACTTAGATAAGTCATGTCGAAACGGAACACCCAACAACGTCGTCATACCATTATCACGCTGCTCAACGAGCAGGGCGAAGTGACCGTGGACGAGCTATCGCAACGCTTTGAAACCTCCGAAGTCACTATTCGCAAGGATCTGACCGCCCTGGAGAAAAACGGCCTGCTGCTGCGTCGCTATGGCGGTGCCGTGCCGGTGCCGAGCGAAATGGTGACGGAAAATACCGGTGAGCCGATTTCGGAGCGAAAGCAGGCACTGGCCAGGGCGGCGGCCGAACGGGTGCGTGACCATAACCGCATCATCATCGACAGCGGCAGCACCACGGCGGCGCTGCTGGGTGAGCTGGGCCAGAAGCACGGCCTGGTAGTGATGACTAATTCACTGAATATCGCCAATGCCCTGCGCGAGCTGGAGCCCGAGCCGACCCTGCTGATGACCGGTGGTACCTGGGATCCTTCTTCCGAGTCCTTTCAGGGCCAGGTGGCCGAGCTGGTACTGCGATCCTATGATTTCGATCAGTTGTTTATCGGTGCCGACGGTATCGACCTCGAGCGGGGCACCACCACCTTCAACGAGCTGACGGGCCTGTCGCGGGTGATGGCGGAGGTCGCCCGCGAGGTGGTGGTGATGGTGGAGTCCGACAAGATTGGCCGCAAGATCCCCAATTTGGAACTGCCCTGGGGTGCTATTCATACCCTGGTGACCGATAGCGGTATAGAAAAAACAGTCCAACAACAATTAGAGCAAAAGGGGATTAACCTGGTTATTGCCCCGAATCCTGAGGAATGATTTATGTGTGGAATTGTAGGGGCGGTAGCCCAGCGTGATGTGGCGGAAATTCTGGTGGAAGGGCTGCGCCGTCTTGAATATCGCGGATATGACTCGGCCGGCGTTGCCATCGCCGAAGCGCCGGGTCGGCTGGGGCGTCTGCGTCGGCTGGGCAAGGTACAGGCGCTGGCCGATGCGCTGAATGAGCAGCCGCTGGCCGGCGGCACCGGTATCGCCCATACCCGTTGGGCCACCCATGGCGAGCCGTCCGAGCGCAATGCCCACCCCCATGTGTCCGGCGACATCGTAGTGGTGCATAACGGCATCATCGAGAATCACGAAGAGTTGCGGGCTGAGCTGCAGGGCAGAGGTTACGAGTTCAGCTCCGACACCGACACCGAAGTGATTGCCCACCTGGTGCATTACCACCGCCAGCACACAGACTCATTGCTGGCGGCACTGCAAACGACGCTGAAAGAGCTGCGTGGCGCCTACGGCACCGTGCTGATGGATGTGCGCGACCCCTCTCGGGTGGTGGTGGCTCGTTCCGGTTCGCCATTGGTAATTGGTCTGGGACTGGGTGAGAACTTCATCGCCTCGGATCAGCTGGCGCTGTTGCCGGTGACCCGCCGCTTCATGTTCCTGGAAGAAGGGGACGTGGCGGAAGTGACCCGTCGCGAGGTGCATGTCTTCGATACCGACGGCAACCCAGTGGTACGTGAAGAGCTGGAGTCTGACGTCACCCATGATGCGGGTGACAAGGGCGAATATCGCCACCATATGCTCAAGGAAATCCATGAGCAGCCCAAGGCGATTACCGACACCCTGGAAGGCCGGATCACCGAATCGGAAGTGGTGGTGGAATCGTTCGGCAATGGCGCGCGCGAGATCTTCGAAAAGGTCGAGCATATCCAGCTGATTGCCTGCGGCACTTCCTACCATGCAGGCATGGTGGCCCGTTACTGGTTCGAGGCCCTGGCCGGTGTGTCCTGCGACATTGAAATCGCCTCCGAGTTCCGCTATCGCAAATCGGTGGTGCGTCCCAACAGCCTGCTGATCACCCTGTCCCAGAGCGGCGAGACCGCCGATACCCTGGCGGCACTGCGGCTGGCCAAGGAGTCCGGCTTCATGAGTAGCCTGGCTATCTGTAACGTGCCCGGTTCTTCTCTGGTACGCGAGTCGGATCTGGCCTTTATGACCCGGGCCGGTGCCGAAATCGGCGTGGCGTCCACCAAGGCATTTACCACCCAGCTGGCCGGTTTACTGATGCTGGTGGCGGCGGTGGGCCGTTGTCGTGGCAACATGACGGCGGACACCGAGGCCGGGCTGGTCACGGCGCTGCGCGCCCTGCCGGGCCACATCGTCGATACCCTGGCCCTGGCCGGCGATATCGAGGTGCTGGCGGAAGAGTTTGCCGACAAGTACCACAGCCTGTTCCTCGGCCGGGGTGAGCAGTATCCCATCGCCATGGAAGGAGCGCTCAAGCTCAAGGAAATCTCTTATATTCACGCCGAGGCCTATGCGGCCGGCGAGCTCAAGCACGGCCCTCTGGCGCTGATCGACGCCGACATGCCGATTATCGTGGTGGCACCCAACAACGATCTGCTGGAAAAGCTGAAGTCCAACGTGGAAGAAGTGCGCGCCCGGGGCGGTATTCTCTATGTGTTCGCCGACAAGCAGGCCGGCTTCAAGGGCGATGCCACCATGAGAGTGATGCCGGTCAACCATGTGGAAGAGGCCATAGCACCCATCGTCTACACGGTGCCCCTGCAGTTGCTGTCCTACTATGTGGCGCTGATCAAGGGTACCGACGTGGATCAGCCGAGGAACCTGGCAAAATCGGTCACGGTGGAGTAACACCGGCCACCTTCCCACAGCCAGTTGTGGGA
>JBFGZI010000309.1:0-3055 GCA_041586855.1 Oceanisphaera sp.
GCAAACCCCAGTTTATGCCTGGCGGCGATAGCGTTGTGGTCCCACCTGATCCCATGCCGAACTCAGAAGTGAAACGCACCCGCGCCGATGATAGTGTGGCAGCTGCCATGTGAAAGTAGGTCACTGCCAGGCACCCAATTTAGTAGGGTCGAATTTATTCGACCAATCAAAAAGCCCTTCACCGATGTGAAGGGCTTTTTGCTTTTCTGCATTTCCATTTTTGTTGGGATTCGCTGCGCTCATCGCCAACCTACCGCTCCTCGGAAACTGCATTCTGTAGACCCCTGTAGGGCAAGGACGTCGTAACCATACCGGTTTGCCCGGCTGAAGCCGGGCCTACAAATTCATCCTCACGTCTCAAGGCTCATCCTCTACCGCTTCCAGCGCCAGCTTGAGTTCGGCGACGCCGTCTTCCAGCTTTACCTTGACCTTGAATCCCAGCTTGCGCGCCAGGGTGATCATGCCCCGGTTCGAGGGCATGGTCATGCCGCTCAGGCTATTCAGGCTCCGAGCACGGGCATAACGGATGATTTTCTCCATTAATAACCGGCCCAGGCCGACGCCCTTGAGATCGGATCGCACCAATACCGCAAACTCAGCGTCGTCGTTATCCGGATCGGATATGGCTCGTACTACAGCCAGAATTTTTCCGTCTTCTGCCACGGCCACGAAGGCCATTTCCCGGTCGTAATCGATTTGTGTCATGTGAGCCAGCTCTTCATGCCCGATCACCACATCGGCGAAGAAGCGTTTATAGCGGTCTTCATCGGAGACATGGCCGACAAAAGCTTTATGAGCGGGCTCATCTTCCGGCAATATCGGCCGGAGCAAGATACTGCTGCCATCCTTGAGCTGTGCCCTTTCTTCCCACTCCTTGGGGTAAGGACGTATTGCCAGTCTAGCCTGACCATCGCCTTCGAAGGGCTCGAGTTTCATGCTTACGTCCAGGGCGATCAGTTCCTTGCCGGTAGCCAGCAGAGGATGAATATCGAGCCGGGTGATTTCGGGATGATTGATGATCAGATGAGACACCTTGGTCAGTACCCGGCAGAGAGCCTCCATATCCAGCGATTGTTGCGAGCGGTTGGCCCTGACCTTGCCGTTTTTAAGGGCATGGATCACCAGATAGCGAGCCAGGGTCATGTTGAGCGGCAGCAGAGCCACAGCGGCCTGCTCTTCGCCTTCCCAGTCGATACCTCCGTCGCCGAGCAGAATCACCGGGCCAAACACCGGATCCGAACGGACGCCTATGTGCAACTCCTGGGATCCGGCCCGGCGCGCCATGCGCTGTACCATCAAACCATGAATACGGGCACCGGGATAAGACTGCCGCACCCGGTCCAGAATGGCATCGGCGGCTTGGGCTACTTCTGCGGCCGAACGGAGGTTGAGTACCACGCCTGACACGTCTGATTTATGCATGATATCCGGAGAACGCAGCTTGATCGCCACCGGATAGCCGATTTGTTCGGCAATGTGCGCCGCCTCTGTGCTATCGGAGGCAATCCAGGTGGGCAGGGTATGAATGCCGTAGGCGGCCATCAAGCGGCTGACTTCGTGGGTATCGAGCTGGGTGAGACCCTGATCAAAGGCTTCCTTGATCAGTAACTTCACCGTCTCGCTGTCGCTGGGCATATCGGAGATGGACTCCGGGGTTTCCATCAATTGTTTCTGGTTGCGACGGTATTCCACCAGGTGCATAAAGGCGCCAGCAGCACTTTCCGGGGTGCGGTAGGTGGGAATGCCGGCTTCGGTAAAGCAGCGACGCGCCTCGAACACGCTGGTTTCCCCGGACCAGTTGGTCAGAATATTGAAGCGCCGGGCGCGCGGATGTTCTTTGATGATCTTGATGATATCCCTGGCTACCCGGGTACTGGACACGGCGGCAGAGGGGGCATGCATGATCAGAATGGCGTCACAGTCATCGCTGTCGAGCAGCACCTCCAGGCTGTCGATGTAGCGCGCTACCGGCGCATCGCCGACGATATCGATGGGGTTGGTCCGGGACCAGGCCCGCGGCAGCACCTTGTCCAGCGCCGCCCTGGTGTTCTCGCTCAGGCTAGCCAGCTTGCCGCCCCGGGCCAGCAGGGTGTCGATGGCCATGATGGCGGGGCCGCCGCCGTTGGTGAGAATGACCAGCCGCTCGCCGCGCAGGCTCTGGGCATGGTTGAGGGTTTCTACCGCCGCAAACAAATCGTGCGTATCTCTTACCCGCAGCATACCGGCCCGGCGAATAGCGGCGTCGTAGGCCGCATCCATGCCCACATCGCCGCCGGTATGCAGGTGACCCAGCTGGGCGCCGATACGGGTCTTGCCGCTTTTGACCACCAGCACCGCCTTGTTGCGGGAGGCGGTTCGTGCCGCCGACATGAAGGCGCGGGCATCCTGCACCGCATCCATATACAGCAGAATGGCGCTGGTGTGTCTGTCCCGCGCCAGGTAGTCGAGCAACTGGGCGAAGTCGATGTCACAGGCATCACCGAGAGAAATAAAGTGCGAGAAGCCGATGTCGTTGTGGCGGGCCCAGTCCAGTATGGTGGCACATACCGCTGCTGATTGGGAAACAAAGGCAATTCGACCCGGTTTCGCCGGAAAAGGCGCAAAACTGACATTCAGCCCCAGGTGCGGCAGTATCACCCCCATGCTGTTGGGGCCGAGCAGACGCATCCGATGCTCGCGCGCGCTGGTTTTCATCTGCTCCAGTTGCGCGGGAGAGGTGCCAGCGGCGAGAATAATGGCGGCTTTACAGCCTTTTCGTCCGAGTTGGTCGATAATGCCCGGATTCTTGTCGGCTGGCGTGCAGATAATGGCCAGGTCGGGCACCCGTGGCAGGCTCTGGATATCGGGATAGGCCATGACTCCGGCCACGGCTTCGTATTTGGGATTAACGGGCATGACAGGGCCGCTGAAATTGCCGGCCAGCAGGTTTTTCATCACCAGCTTGCCGGCGCCATCGTCCCGGTGAGAGGCGCCGATCACGGCGATGCTGGCGGGCCGGAAGAGGGCATCAAGTCCTTTCAGCGGCATGGGATCTCCTTTAATACGAGGGTATGGC
>JBFGZI010000310.1:0-3046 GCA_041586855.1 Oceanisphaera sp.
ATCGACCAGGTCGAACTGCTTGCGCTCGAAACGGCGGGCATTTTCTCGCCGTAATATGGTGATCAGCCACGCCTTGGCGGCTTTTTCGTCTTTAAGGCTGTCGAGCGCCTTCCAGGCACGTAAAAACGTCTCTTGCACCAGATCTTCGGCTACCTGCCGGTCGTGGCAAAGCCAGAATGCATAACGAAACAAGTCGCCGTGCAAGGCATACACCAGCGCTTCATAGCGCTTTTGTTTTGCCACCATGCTCTTAGAGACCGCATCCGGCCTGGTCTTCTTTCGCCTGAATAAAGAAATCATCGTTCACCGTTACAATAGGGTGGCTCATTTCAGTCTACTCACACTTAAAAGTCGGTGCGAGTAATGATTGGCGACGATAGCCGGGGAGACGCAGCCATTTTTCAAGCGAGGGTTTAAACTGACTGTTTTAAAGCGGTTAAGGCATTGCTAAGATGCCATTGAGGTCAGACCTCTTGCCAATTCACGTTTGCCACTGATGCCTGCAACAAGGAGCAGAGATGTCGCCGACTAACCCACTGACTACCCGCAATGGCGACCGTATCGCCATCGTTTCCGGGCTGAGAACGCCGTTCGCCCGTCAGGCCACCGCCCTGCGTGGCATACCGGCGCTGGAGCTGGGCACCATGGTGGTGAACGAACTGCTGGCGCGCACGCCCATGGCGGCGACCGAGGTGCAACAGTTGGTGTTCGGCCAGGTGATACAGATGCCAAGGGCCCCCAATATTGCCCGGGAAATCGTGCTGGGCACAGAGCTGCCGGTCGGCACCGATGCCTACAGCGTGACTCGCGCCTGCGCCACCAGCTTTCAGGCGGTATCCAGCCTGGCCGAGTCGATGCTGGCGGGGCAGGTACAGGTAGGTATTGCCGGTGGCGCCGATTCTGCTTCTGTGTTGCCCATAGGTGTTTCCACCCGGCTGGCCGAGGCCTTGCTCGACTTGAGCAAGGCCAGATCCTTCGGTGCAAAGCTGGCGATACTGCGGGGCCTAAAATTCAGGGATTTGGCGCCGGTGCCGCCGGCGGTGGCGGAATATTCCACCGGCTTGTCGATGGGGCAGACCGCCGAGCAGATGGCCAAGAGCCATGGCATTGGCCGACAGGCTCAGGATGAACTGGCCCACCGCTCTCATCAACTGGCCACCCAGGCCTGGCAGCAGGGCTGGCTGACGGATGAAGTCATGGCCGCCCATGTACCGCCGTTCAAGGCTGTCTTCGAGCAGGACAACAACATTCGTACCCAGTCCAGCCTGGCCGATTACGGCAAGCTCAAGCCCGCCTTCGACCGCCGCCACGGTAGCGTAACCGCTGCTAACAGTACCCCCCTGACCGATGGTGCTGCGGCCGTGCTGATGATGACCGAAAGCCGGGCGAAAGAGCTGGGCCTGACGCCGCTCGGCTATCTGCGCAGTTATGCCTATACGGCCATAGAAGTACGGCACGACATGCTGCTGGGCCCGGCCTATGCCACGCCGCAGGCGTTGGATCGCGCCGCTTGTACTCTGGCGGACATGGATCTGATTGACATGCACGAGGCCTTTGCCGCCCAGACCCTGGCCAACCTGAAGATGTTTGCAAGCACCACCTTTGCGGAACAGGAGCTGGGCCGTTCCCGGGCCATCGGCGAGGTGGACATGAGCAAGTTCAACGTACTGGGTGGCTCTTTGGCCTATGGTCATCCCTTTGCCGCCACCGGTGCACGCATGATCACCCAAACCCTGAGAGAGCTTCACCGCCGCGGTGGCGGCCTGGCACTGACCACCGCCTGCGCCGCCGGCGGCCTGGGCGTGGCCATGGTACTGGAGGCAGCAGAATGACCGAACAGATGAATACTTCCACCTTTACCCTGCGTAACGAAGACGGCATCGGCATCATCACCATGGACGTGCCGGGCGAGCGCATGAACACACTGCGCGCCAGTTTCGTTGACGAAATACAGGCGCTGCTGGCCGAGGTTGCCGCCGACAGCAGTATCAAGGGACTGGTACTGTGCTCGGGCAAAGCCGACTCCTTTATTGCCGGGGCCGATGTGCGCATGCTGAACGAGTGCCAGACCGCCGAACAGGCCGAAGCCCTGTCCCGCGCCGGGCAGGAGTTATTCAACCGGCTGGAAGCGCTCGAGATACCGCTGATCGCCGCCATTCACGGCCCTTGTCTGGGCGGCGGTCTGGAGCTGGCGCTGGCCTGTCATGGCCGGGTATGCAGCGACGACGACAAGACCCGCCTGGGGTTACCCGAGGTTCAGCTGGGGCTTATTCCCGGCTCCGGCGGCACCCAGCGCCTGCCTCGTCTGGTGGGGCTGACCAGGGCGCTGAGCATGATGCTGACCGGCAAGCAGTGGCGACCCAAACAGGCGTTGAAGGCCGGATTGGTGGACGACATGGTGCCCCGCAGCATACTGCTGCAAACGGCCGTCGAGCTGGCGCGCCAGGGCAAACCGACACGCTCCCGCAAAAAAGACCTGAAAACCCTGCTGCTTACGGCCAACCCCCTTGGTCGCAAGCTGGTGTTCGACAAGGCGCTCAGCACCTTGCGCCATAAAACCCGCGGCAAGTACCCGGCGCCCGAGCGTTTGCTGGAGGTGGTGCGTACTGGCCTGGACCAGGGTATAAGCAAGGGGCTGGCCGCCGAAGCCACGGCCTTTGGTGAACTGGTGATGAGCCCCGAGTCGGCGGCGCTGCGCCAGCTGTTCTTCGCCACCACCGAGATGAAGAAGGAAACCCGCTGGCAGGGAGCAGAGCCAAACGCGCTGGCCCGCATCGGCGTGCTGGGCGGCGGCCTCATGGGCGGCGGCATCGCCTTTGTTACGGCGATCAAAGCCGGGTTGCCGGTGCGTATCAAGGACATTGCCCACAAGGGCATCAATCAAGCCATGGCCAATGCCCATGGTTTGCTGGCGCCGAAGGTGAAGAAGAAACAGCTAAAGGCCAGCGAGATGCAACAGCAGCTGGCGCGGATCACCGGCACCCTGGATTACAGCGGCTTCGAGCGGGCCGATCTGGTGGTGGAGGCGGTGTTCGAGGATCTGGAG
>JBFGZI010000311.1:0-3040 GCA_041586855.1 Oceanisphaera sp.
CGTTTTTCTCTTTGTTGAGAGGGCCTTGCTTAGAATGACTAGGCTACACCCCTCTCGCCGCGATAAAAACGCGTTTAACTCGAACAAAATTTAACCGCGAAAGGTCAACAGACCCTAAAGCCTAATAAAACCAAGCAGATTAAGAACTGATCTATTTGGTTACTCTGCAAAGGCCGGACAAAGGGCCCACTCCTCCGACACGCCGTGAACCCATCCATGGGGGCTCCACCGCGCCATCCTTGGCGTGGAGGGTCGGCGGAGCAGATCCCTTTATCCTTCCTGATGCCAGAGAGTTGCCCGCTGGCGTCGTCTACAGGCAACTCAGTGCCCAAGAAGAGGCAACAGAGATCGACTACCACGACCGTGACATGCCATGGCCGGAAAATGCTCCTGCCGTTCCGGCATTCCCGCCCTCCCTGGCAGTCAGATGGCATGTCCGAGCTTACATGGGACGAGCTTGTCTCGCCATGACGAACGGTTTCAACTTGACCGAGCATCCGGTGAATGCTCGCAGCAGGTTGAAACTGTGAGTGTCATTTATCCGTAGCGTGTCGTGGGAGGCGGCAGTGTTGCCTCTGAGCTCGGGTTTAAAAATGATCAGATGTTTATTCAAATTTGGTATAACGCGAATCTGCCGATAGTGGCTTTTTGTACCGGGAGTGTCATAAAACAAAAAGGGAGCCGAAGCTCCCTTTTTCTACCGTTTTAAACCGTTTCAGACCGATTACAGCGCCTTGAGGATATTATCCACGCTGTCTTTGGCGTCGCCAAACAGCATGACGCTGTTTTCGCGGAAGAACAGCGGGTTCTGCACCCCGGCATAGCCGGTGTTCATGGAGCGCTTGAACACCACTACCTGCTGGGCTTTCCACACTTCCAGCACCGGCATGCCGGCGATGGGACTGGCGGGATCTTCTGCCGCAGACGGGTTGACCGTGTCGTTGGCGCCGATCACCAGTACCGTATCGGTATCGTTGAAATCGTCGTTGATCTCGTCCATTTCCAACACTATGTCGTAAGGCACCTTGGCTTCCGCCAGCAGTACGTTCATGTGCCCGGGCAGACGTCCCGCCACCGGGTGAATGCCAAAGCGCACGGTCACACCGGCCGCACGCAGCTTGGATACCAGTTCCGCCACCGGATACTGGGCCTGGGCCACCGCCATGCCGTAGCCGGGGGTGATGATGACAGAGCTGGAGTTTTTCAGTATCTCGGCCACGTCTTCGGCGTTCATTTCTGTGTACTCGCCTTCCTCTTCCTCACCTGCGCTGCTCACGGCACCGTCGGAACCAAAGCCACCGGCGATAACGGACACGAAGGAGCGATTCATGGCGCGACACATGATGTAGGACAGGATGGCACCGGAAGAGCCCACCAGAGCACCGATGACGATCAGCAGGTCATTGGAAAGCATGAAGCCCGCCGCCGCCGCGGCCCAGCCCGAGTAGGAGTTGAGCATGGAGATCACCACCGGCATGTCGGCACCGCCGATGCTGGCCACCAGATGCCAGCCGAAGGCCAGAGCAATCAGGGTCATCACCAGCAGGGCGAAGGTAGAACCTTCCACCTGTACAAACCAGATCAGCAGCAGGGCAGAAACCACTACCGCCAGCAGGTTCAGCTTGTGACGGTGTGGCAGCATCAGCGGCTTGGACGACACCAGGCCACGCAGCTTGCAGAAGGCGACGATGGAGCCGGTAAAGGTGACGGCACCGATGAAAACGCCGAGAAAGACTTCGGTGTTGTGAATGTTGAGCATGGCGCCGGCCATTTCGCCGTGGCTGATGTAGGTGTTGATACCCACAAATACCGCCGCCAGACCCACAAAGCTGTGTAGTATGGCGATAAGTTCCGGCATCTCGGTCATTTCGACCCTTAACGCCAGGCGAATACCGATGGCGGCACCGATGCCCATAGCCACTATGATCCAGCCCAGGCCGGTGACCTCGGGGTTGAAAATGGTGGCCAGCAGGGCAATGGTCATACCCGCAACACCGTACCAGTTACCGGCCTTCGCCGACTCCTGCTTGGACAAGCCGGCCAGGCTCAAAATAAAGAGCACGGCGGCAACAATATAAGACGCAGTTACAAGTCCTTGTGACATTTCTATTAGCCCTTCCTAAACATCTTCAGCATACGGTGTGTCACGGTAAAACCGCCAAACACGTTGATTGACGCTATCAGTATTGCCACAAAGGCCAGAAAACTGACGAAGCCACCGGCTCCTACCTGAGACAAAGCGCCCACGACGATAATCCCCGAAATGGCGTTGGTCACCGACATCAAAGGCGTATGCAGCGAGTGAGAGACGTTCCACACCACGTAATAACCAACAATACAGGCCAGTACAAATACGGTGAAATGAGACAGAAACTCCGCCGGTGCCACCGCTGACAGCCAGGCGAACAGCAAGACGCCCACACCACCCAGGTAGTACTTGAGGTTGCTTGGTTGCTTGGCGTGAGGCTCGGCCTTCGGCTGTGCCTGAGCGGCCGCCTTGGGGGCGGCAGACACGCTGATGGCGGGCGGCGGGAAGGTCACTTCACCGTCTTTGACCACCGTCATGTTGCGCAGTACCACGTCGTCGAAGTCGACCTTGATGTTGCCGTCTTTTTCCTTGCACAACAGCTTGGCCAGGTTGACCAGGTTGGTGGCGTACAGGGTAGAAGACTGGGTCGGCAGACGACCATTGAGATCGGTATAACCGATGATCTTGACGCCGTTATCGGACACAAACAGCTCACCGGGCTTGGTCAGCTCACAGTTGCCACCGTTTTGCGCCGCCAGATCCACGATCACCGAGCCCGGATGCATGTTCGCCACCATCTCGGCGGTAATCAGCTTGGGAGCCGGTTTGCCGGGGATCAGCGCCGTAGTGATGATAATGTCGACTTCCTTGGCCTGGGCCATGAACAGCGCCATTTCCGCATCGATGAACGCCTGACTCATTTCTTTGGCGTAGCCGTCGGAGGAATCGGAATCCTCCTCATAGTCGAGTTCCAGGAACTCGCCACCCATGGAGTTGATCTGTTCCTTTACC
>JBFGZI010000312.1:0-3039 GCA_041586855.1 Oceanisphaera sp.
CCCATGAGTTCGACTTTCGCATCCGGCCGCGAACCATCAGCTCCCTCGTAAATGAATGGGTTGGCTTCCGCCAGGCCACCCTCAACACGGGGCGACTGAAAGCCCGTCTTGCCATACAGACCAATGACGATGAACGGATGCAGAGGCTGCTGACCGACCCCATTCAGGCGGATCTGTTATTCTGGGCGGAGCGGAAAACCAACCGACTGAGCGACGTCCGCCCCTATGACGACAAACTGATCTATGCCATCAGCGGCCTGCCGGATGATGTTCACGAGCTCAAACGGCTGCTCAACAGCGCCAACCGCTTTATGGATGCGCTGGCCGGGGTATTACCCCGGGAGAAAAAAAGTCGCGGATAAATCGGGGCAGGTTGGGAAACATGCACTTTTCACACTTTTGGGCACTTTTAAAGGATAACCCATGCAAAACGTCACCATTGTCGCTTTCGACACCAAACATCAGCCACATATCAGCGCCATTCGCGAGGCCGTTTTCATCAAGGAACAGAACATAGATCCCGAGCTGGAGTTCGACGGCCTGGACGAGTCGGCGATCCATGTGCTGGTGGCGGCCGACGGTGAATATGTGGGCACCGGCCGCATGCTGGACGACGGTCATATTGGTCGCATCGCCATCTTGCGCGATTATCGGGGTCGGGGCCTAGGTGCCAGTGTGGTACAGGCACTGGTGGACGAAGCGGTACGCCGGGGATATCCGCGGGTGTATCTGGGCGCCCAGACCCACGCCATCGACTTCTATGCCAAGCTGGGCTTCACCCCCTATGGTGACGAGTTTATGGATGCCGGTATCCCGCACCTGGCCATGGAAAAGACGTTAACACCCCGGTAAATTTGTGGGTGTCACGGATCGCGACCAGAATAGAGAGTGACGCCTTATGGCAAGCTCTGGAGCTAGCCCGGGTCAGCCCTCACGCAAGGAGAAACCCTATGTCACCGGAAGACGAAGTTCGCACCGCATCCCTGCGCTTTTATGCCGCCCTTACCCGTATGGCCAATGGCGATGCGGGACCATTGGCAGCTATCTGGTCTCACGGCAACCTGGTCACGACCATGCACCCCATCGGCGACCGGCAGATCGGCTGGGATGCGGTCAGTGCCTCGTTTGAAAACGTGGCTCAGCTGGCTTCGGGCGGCAAGGTCGAACTGCAACAGCAGCGCATCCACATTGCCGGGGAACTGGCCTGTGAAACCGGCATCGAACAGGGTCATATCATCCTCGCCGGCCAGAGCGTTCCTATCGAGCATAGGGTCACCAACCTCTATCAACGAGAGGCCGGCAGCTGGAAGATGATCCACCATCACACGGATATATCACCGGCCATGCTGGCGGTACTCGAGCACTTGCCACAGGCCTGACCACACCCCAGCCCCGGCCGCCGCCGGCACACAGCAACAGGATGATTCCTTATGGGCTTTTCCCTGCAACACAACCGCGCCGCCTGGGCCTGGGCGCTGTACGACTGGGCCAACTCCACCTTCGCCACCACAGTGCTGGCCGGCTTTTTCCCGGTGCTGTTCAAGCAGTACTGGGCGGGCGACATGGCGGCGACCCACAGCACCTTCTGGCTGGGCCTGTTCAGCTCGGCGGCCAGCCTGCTGGTGATGCTGCTCTCGCCCTGGCTCGGCGCCATTGCCGATCGCCGGGGAGCCAAGAAGCGCTTTTTGCTGCTGTTCACCCTGATAGGGGTGCTGCCCACCCTGGGGCTGTTCTGGGCCGGCGAGGGCCAGTGGCTGCTGGCGGCCCTGCTGTTTGCGGCGGCCAGCGTAGGCTTTTTCGGCGGCCTGACCTTCTACGATGCCCTGCTGGTGGATGTGGCCGGACCGGAGCAGAGTGATCGGGTCTCGGCCTGGGGCTATGCCCTGGGCTATCTCGGCGGCGGCCTGCTGTTTGCGGTCAACGTGGTCATGGCCACCAAGCCGGAATGGTTCGGCCTGGCCTCGGCGGCCCAGGCGGTGAAGCTGTCCTTCGTGATGGTGGCGGTATGGTGGTCGGTCTTCGCGCTGCCGCTGTTTATCCGGGTGCGGGAGCGACCCGGCAGGGCCGACACCGACACCAGTTTCGCCGGCCTGCTCGCCATCCTCAAACAGGCGGTGGCCAGACCGGGGGTGCTTACCTTTCTGCTCGCCTACTGGCTGTACATAGATGCGGTGCATACCACCATTCGCATGGCGGTAGACTTCGGCATGGCGCTGGGCTTCGACAGCAACAGCCTGATCGCCGCCCTGCTGATGGTGCAGTTCATCGCCTTTCCCGCCGCCGTGGGCTTCGGCTACCTGGGCGAGCGTATCGGCACCCGCAAGGCCATCTATCTGGGGCTGCTGGTCTATGTGGGGGTCACCGCCTGGGGTTATTACCTGCAAACCGTGTCCCAGTTCTTCATGATGGCTGCCGCCATCGGCCTGGTGCAGGGCGGGGTGCAGGCGCTGTCGCGCTCCTTCTATGCCCGGCTGATCCCCGCCGATCAGGCGGGTGCCTACTTTGGCCTGTTCAACATGATTGGCAAGTTCGCGGCGGTACTCGGCCCCCTGCTGGTGGGCCTGGTCGCGCTGATCTCCGGCAGTAACCGGGTCTCCATTCTCAGCCTGCTGGTGCTGTTTGTGATCGGCGCTCTGTTGCTGACCCGGGTGCGGGAACCCCAGCCCGACTCTCTTCTAAAGTAGATGCACTGCCGGGTCGTCATGCTGTTCGGTTGCCGGGGCTGGTTACCTCCGGTTCTGCACCTGTGCGATAATGGCGCTCTTTGTTGCCAACCTGAGCTGCCATGCGCCTCGATAAATTCATCTGCAAAAGTACCGAGCTGAGCCGAACCGAAGCCAGAGGGGTCATCCATGCCGGCGAGGTGCTCGTCAACGGTGAGGCGGTGACCGATGAGGCAACCCAGGTGCATGAAAACAACTGCATTACCCTGGCCGGACGGCGGCTGGTCGCCCGGCCCTCCCGTTACCTCATGATGCACAAACCCGCCGGCACCCTGTGTTCGAACGTGGACGGTGTCTATCCGTCGTTGTTTCATCG
>JBFGZI010000313.1:0-2999 GCA_041586855.1 Oceanisphaera sp.
AATACCTGATTGAAGGGAATACCGGCGCGCTGGTTGGCGTGCAGATAATCGGTAATGGCGGCGTCGGGGCGGGTCCAGTCGCCGCGCATCAGCACCATGTCGTCTTCCTGCAGGGCCGAGTAGACAGGGTCACGCAGCGTTACGCCTATCTTGTTGGCCTGGCAGGTGATGCACCAGTCGGCGGTGATGTCGATAAACACCCGCTTGCCGGCGGCCACTTCGTGTTCGATACGCGCCGGATCCAGCGGCTGCCAGTTCAGCTCGTCTTTCACCGGGCTGACCCAGCGAGATTGAGTCAGCAGGGCGGTGACACCCCCGGCGGCGCCCAGCAGCATCAGGCCGGCCAGACTGAATACCAGGCCCCGGGCGCCATAGTGACGCAGCAGCGACCCTATCGGCAGTGCTATCAGCAGGATAGCCAGCGCCAGGGTGGCGGTGCTGCCCAGGGTATATTGCAGCAGCGACAGCAGCCAGAGGCTGGTGGCGAGCAGCATAAGGCCGAACAGCCACTTCACCTTGATCATCCAGGGGCCGGGTCTGGGCAGGGCACCGATGACACCGGGGAACAGTGCCAGTACCAGCCAGGGCAGCGCCATGCCCAGCCCCAGACCGGTGAAGATGGCAATCAGCACCAGCGGCGAGGACGCCAGGGCCACCGCCACCGCCGTCCCCAGGAAAGGTGCCGAGCAGGGAGTGGCGAGCAGGGTGGCGAACATGCCCTGCAGCAGATGACCGCCGTTACCGTGGCCGGGACGGGTTGCCAGCCAGGTACTCATGGCCGTGGGCAGACGCAGCTCGAACAGCCCGAACAGGTTAAGCGAGAACAAGGCGGTGACCAGCAGCATGAAGCCGATAAAGCCCGGCTGCTGGAACTGTATGCCCCAACCTAACTGGGCGCCTGACCAGGTCAGTGCCAGCATAAAGCCGGCCAGAGCCCAGAACGACAGCATGATGCCGGCGGCGGACCACAGCAGGGGGCGACGCACCTCGGAGCGAGATCTGTGCCCCAGCAGCAGGCTGTTGAGCTTGAGTCCCAGCACCGGCAATACACAGGGCATGATGTTGAGGATGAGGCCGCCGAGCAGGGCATAGAGCAGCACCAGCCCCAGCGGAGGCATGCTGGCTGCCATCGGTGCCAGGGTGCCGCGGGTGATGGCACCGGCCAGTTCTTCTGCCAGCCCCTCATCGGTGGCGGTGATCACCACCACCTGGTCATCCAGATTCAACTCTGGATCCCAGCTGCCGACCTTGAAGCGGGTCTGCAGCCGGGTGTCGCTCACCGTCAGTTGCGGCTGACTGAAAATGCTGTTGTCGAGCTCGTCGATGAATATCGCCGGTTGCTGCCAGCCACGGGGATTGGTCAGCGTCACCTCGAGTTGTTTGGCGGCCGGATCCCAGACCAGTGACTCGGCCTGTACCAGGCTCGCCGGCCGGGGTACCCGTGACACCGCCTGCTGGTATAGATGATTCAGGTTTTCGTCGGCGAGCAGCTGCGGCTCGAGCGGCAATTGCAGTGAATACTCGGTGAGCACACAGATGGTGGTGCAGCTGGGCAGGGTCAGGCTGGCATCGAAGGTGGTTGCCTTTCCGGCCTCGGCCGGGGTCAGCTGCAGCGGGAAGTCGACGGCATTGTGGTAGCCCTGGGTTTCGACCCCGAGCAGGGAGAAGCGCTCGGGCAGGGGCCACTGCCAGTTGACCGAGAGCAGGTTGTCGGACGATTGCCAGTCCAGCCGGGGCGCTATGCCCCCTTCGCCGGGGGAGCGCCAGTAGGTTTTCCAGTCGTCTTGCAGGCGAACCTGCAACAGCGCCGGATAATAATTACTGGCCGCATCATAGGGGCCTGTCTGTACCAGCCGCACCTGCACCGGGGGGTGCTCGGGTGCCTGCAGCCAGCCGGTGTCGGCGGCCTGCAATGGCAATACCGCTGATAACAGCAGGATAAAAAAGGTAAAAATTCTGATCACGAATAGAGTCTCCGATGAATTAACGCAAGCTTACAAGATAGCGGCGTCAATCTCACTCCCGGAACACGCACAGCACCAGGTGTCGCCGTCGACCGGCATTTCATCAGCCGACGGCCAGCCACAGGGCCACGCCCAGCATCAGGCTGCCGGCGATGCGGTTCATCAGCTTGACCTTGCCCTTTTGCAGCAGCACCCGGCTCAGGGTGCGTCCGCCGCTGGCATAGAGCAGCATGCAGATGAACTCCAGCGACAGTATGATCGACACCAGCATCAGTAGCTGGCCGGCCAGCGGCGCCTGATTATCGATAAAGGGGGGCAGCAGGGCGATGAAAAAGGCCCAGCCCTTGGGGTTGGCGATGGCGGTGATGAAGCCCTGACTGATGAGGGTGCGGGCCGGTATATGGCGCGGACCGGCATCCACCGGGCTCAGGGCCAGCTTGCCCCGGGAGCGCCACAGCTGAATGCCGAGCCAGGCCAGATAGAGGCCACCGCCGTACTTGAGCAACTGGAACAACTGCGGGTATTGCAGCATGACAGCGGCTACGCCGACCACTGCCAGACAGGCCACCAGGCCCACGCCGACCAGCTCGCCTACCATCATCCACAGGGTGCGGCGCACCCCGACCGTCATGCCCAGTGACAGCGCCAGGGTCATGCACATGCCCGGCGTGACCGAGACGAAGAAAAAGGTGGGGATAAACACCATCAAGATTGCGGAACTAATAGCACACCTACCTGTGGTTCTGGCTTGGATTAAAGATGTTGTCCGTCATTGTAGGTCAAATGCCGGACAACAGGCTATGGCTATTTAGGGTGAAGTCAGCCCCATCCCTTCTCACCAGGTTAGCGGCTAACTGATTAGCCTTATACCCACCGCATTAAACATTCGATCTTTTTGACTGTCATACCCATCCCGGACAAAGGGCCCGCTCCACCGACCCGCTCAAGCACCTCCTTGTGACGCTCAGCACATGACGTCCCTGTCATGTGATGGTCGGCGGAGCAGATCCCTTTGCCCTCCTTGATGCTCCGGCG
>JBFGZI010000314.1:0-2998 GCA_041586855.1 Oceanisphaera sp.
AATCAGTTTCTCAAGCCTAGTCCAATCCCCTGCGCGCACCGCACAAGCCGGCCATTTGTGATAATCTTGCCGCTCTGTCAGCCTGTGGAATAGAGTGATGCCATTAACAGGAAAACGCATTTTAATCGGCCTCAGCGGCGGTATTGCCGCCTACAAGAGTGCCGAGCTGGTTCGTCGGCTCAAGGAGCGCCATGCCGAGGTGCGGGTAGTGATGACCGATTCGGCCAAATCATTTATTACCCCGCTCACCCTGCAGGCGGTGTCGGGAGAGCCGGTATCCGATGCGCTGCTGGATCCGGCAGCCGAAGCCGGCATGGGGCATATCGAGCTGGCCAAATGGGCCGATCTGATCCTGATTGCCCCGGCCAGCGCCAACACCCTGGCCCGGCTGGCCGCCGGCCTGGCCGACGATCTGCTGACCACCCTGTGCCTGGCCACGCCGGCCCCGGTGGCCGTGGCGCCGGCCATGAACCAGCAGATGTATCGCCACCCAGCCACCCAGGACAACCTGGCCACCCTGTCCCGGCGCCACACCCTGGTGTGGGGCCCGGCCCAGGGCGCCCAGGCCTGTGGTGATATAGGCCCGGGGCGCATGCTGGAGCCGATGGAGCTGGTGGCGTTGATTGAGCAGCATTTTGCGCCGAAAGCGCAGCCTTTGGCCGGCATCAAGCTGATGCTGACCGCAGGTCCCACCCGCGAGGCGCTGGATCCGGTGCGTTTCATTTCCAATCACAGCTCCGGCAAGATGGGCTTCGCCCTGGCTCAGGCCGCCGCCGAGCTCGGCGCCGAGGTGACCCTGGTCAGCGGCCCGGTCTCATTGGCGACCCCGGCAGGAGTATGGCGGCTAGATGTGGAAAGCGCGGCCCAGATGCACAGCGTGGTGATGGAGCACATCGCCGCCCAGCAGGTTTTTATCGCCTGCGCCGCCGTGGCCGACTATGCCCCCAAGACGATGGCCAGCCACAAGATCAAGAAAACGGCAGCCGATACCATGGTCATAGAACTGACCAAGAATCCGGATATCGTGGCGAGCGTGGCAGCGCTGCCGAACAAGCCCTTTACCGTCGGGTTTGCGGCCGAAACCCGGGATGTGGAAAAATACGCCCGGGACAAGCTCAGCCGCAAGGGGCTGGATATGATTGCGGCCAACAACGTGGCCAAGGCCGGCCAAGGCTTCAACGCCGACGACAACGCCCTGACCGTATTCTGGCCCGAAGGGCAGACCGATTTACCGCTGGCCAGCAAAACCGAACTGGCCAGACACCTTCTCACCCTAATTGCAGAAAAATATCATGACACCCATTGAGCTGAAAATTCTCGACCCCCGCGTGGGCACCGACTTCCCCCTGCCCGCCTACGCCACCCCGGGCTCTGCCGGTCTGGATTTGCGCGCCTGCCTGGACGCACCGCTGACACTGGCGCCGGGAGAAACCCAGCTGCTGCCCACCGGCATCGCCATCCATATTGCCGATCCCGGCCTGTGCGCCACCATACTGCCCCGCTCCGGCCTGGGCCATAAACACGGCATCGTGCTGGGCAATCTGGTGGGGCTGATTGACTCTGATTACCAGGGGCAGTTAATGGTATCCTGCTGGAACCGTGGTGCGGAACACTTCACCATTCAGCCGGGTGAGCGCATCGCTCAACTGATGATCCTGCCCGTAGTACAGGCCCAATTTACGCTCGTTAACGAGTTTGACCAAAGCGAACGGGGAGAAGGCGGTTTTGGTTCTTCCGGTCGCCAATAACCGAGTTGAGCACGTCTATGGCCAATACCCAAAACAAGAAAAATCGTCGTGAACAAATTTTGCAGGCCCTGGCCCACATGCTGGAAACCAGCCCGGGCCAACGCATCACCACCGCCAAACTGGCGGCGGAGGTGGGCGTATCGGAAGCGGCGCTATACCGCCATTTTCCGAGCAAGGCCCGGATGTTCGAAGGATTAATCGACTTTATCGAAGATACCCTCTTCTCGCGCATCAACCTGATACTGCAGGATGAAAAAGACAGCGCCCTGCGCCTGCGTTACATACTGCAGCTGGTGCTCGGTTTCTGTGAGCGCAATCCGGGCATTACCCGGCTGCTGAACGGTGACGCCCTGCAAGGCGAACACGAACGGCTGCTGGCGCGCATCAATCAGCTGTTCGATCGGCTGGATACCCAGCTCAAGCAGGTGATGCGCGAGCGTCGCCTGTACGAAGGAGAGGGATTCGCCGAAAACGAGACCGTGCTGGCCAACCTGCTGCTGGCCTATGTGGAAGGCCGCATCAACCAGTATGTGCGCAGCCAGTTCCGCATCAAGCCCACCCACCACTTCGACAGCCACTGGCAGCTGCTTCAGCCACAGCTGGCAGCACTGACCATCTGAACCACCTACATGGCGCCTGATCATCCGGCGCCCCCATACGACACCGAGAGGTAAGCCGATGGAAACAGAAATTCTCAACGCCGATATACTGAACCAGGCTCAAAGCTGGATTCTGAACAACCAGGAACTGCTGATCAAATATGCGGTGAACATTACCGCCGCCATACTGACCCTGATCATCGGCTTCATGGCGGTAGGCATGCTCACCGGCGGCATGAACCGGGTGATGAAGGCGCGCAAGATAGACAACACCATCTCCGACTTCATTACCAGCATGCTCAAATACGGCCTGCTGGCGTTCGTGATCATCGCCGCCCTCAGCAGGGTCGGGGTGCAAACCGCCTCCTTCGTGGCCATCGTCGGTGCTGCCGGTCTGGCCGTGGGCCTGGCGCTGCAAGGCTCCCTGTCCAACTTTGCCGCCGGTGTACTGCTGATTGGCTTTCGTTTCTTCAAGGCCGGTGACTATGTGGAAGCAGCCGGCACCGCCGGTACCGTACAGTCGGTACAGATCTTCACCACCATACTGATGACAGCAGACAACCGCATGATAGTGGTGCCCAACTCCAAGATCCTGAACGGCAACATCATCAACTATTCCAAAGAGAAAACCCGCCGACTCGATCTGGTGAT
>JBFGZI010000315.1:0-2992 GCA_041586855.1 Oceanisphaera sp.
CACGCCCACGTAATCGAGGTCGTTCATCAACTTGCCCAGCATCTGCTCGGCTTCCGCCTGCAAATGTGCCAGTCGCGCCAATGGCGCCACCGAACCCAGCAAAATGCCGTCCACATGCAGATTCAGGGTCAGCGGATAGAAGAAGCACTGACCGTCGGCACCACGCATGCCCACCACCGACATTTCTTCGTCGAAGTCGATGGCCTGTTCGGCAATGGCCTGCTCGTGCCAGTCGTCGGGAATGGCATCCCGGCCCGGCTCGCGCAGCCAGTGCTGGCCACGACCGTCATAGCCGCCGGTGCGGCGCTTGAGCAGTACCCGCTCACCCAGGGTGTTGTGCAGATTCTCGGCGGTGGTCTCCTGCTCAACCAGCTGCCAGGGCGCAGTGGCCAGACCCAGCTTGTCGATCAGCGACTTCTGAGTGAAGCGGTCGGCCAGAATGGGGAAGGTCTCGAGGTTCACAAACGCCGGATGGGCGGCCAGCTGACGGGTAGCGGCGGTGTCCGGCCACTGTTCCCGCTCGGCGGTCACCTGCTCGTGGGGCTGCAGCGGAAAGGTCTCTTCCGACTCTATATCCACCGGACGCACGTCAAGATTAAGCGGCATACCGGCGTGTTTCAGCATCTGGCCCAGTTGGCCGGCACCCAGTACCCAGATACGACTCATGCTTCCTCCCGCGGATCGGGGTTACCCAACACGGTCTCGGTCTGTGCCTTGCGGAAGGCCTCCAGCCGTTCGGCCAGGGCGGCATCGTTGTTGGCCAGGATCTGGCATGCCATCAGGCCCGCATTGAAGGCGCCGGCCTCGCCGATAGCCAGGGTGCCCACGGCCACGCCCTTGGGCATCTGTACTATGGACAGGAGGCTGTCCATGCCGTTCAGCGCCCGGCTTTGCACCGGTACACCCAGCACCGGCAAGCGGGTCTTGGAAGCCACCATGCCAGGTAAGTGCGCCGCACCACCGGCACCGGCGATGATGATTTCAAAACCGCGCGCTGCGGCCTCGGCACTAAACTCCATCAGGCGGTCGGGGGTGCGGTGCGCCGACACCACTTCCACTTCATAGGCGACCTGCAGTTTATCCATGATTTCCGCAGCACCCTGCATGGTGGGCCAATCACTCTTGGAACCCATGATGACGGCAACTTTTGCTTGCATGACTACTCCTGTTCAACAGCGTTTCAGCGACGTTTGTTTCAACCGTGTTTCAATTATGCTTCAACTATCTTTCAACGACGTCTAAACAACGTTCGGCATTTTGGTGGATCCGGGGGAGCGCGGATTATAACGAAAGGAGGGGGTGGCGGCTAGTCGGCTAATCGCCCAGTGGTGGACATTACCCGAACGTCACGTTAAAGTATTGCGTCCTCACAAGTAAACATCTACGTATACACAGGAGGTGTCCGCCCCATGATTGGTGCCATCGAAGCGTTACCTTAGTCACGACCATCAGTGTCGTCGACCACATCACCAGGCTATCGCCAACGTCTCTAAGTAATCGTCTTATTTATTGCCGATCCGTTTTTTAAGGATCTCCGCGTCCGTTGCCGCTAGCCAGGTCGTCTTAACCTATGCCAGTTCAGGTGCCATTAATCCGGTGTCTGTTGTCTGTGCGTATGCCTGCTCACCCGAGTACTCAGCTGCTCGAGCGCGAACAAGGAGATGAACTTGGAACTCTATCAATTTTCCAGCACCACAGTGTTGCTGTTGCTGGCCGCCTTCTACGGCGGTACCTATCTGATCACCACCTTTATCAAGAAAGAACAGGAAGATACCGACGCCTTCATGGTCTCCAACCAGAGCGTCGGCTTCGGCATAGGCGCGGCCAGCATGACCGCCACCTGGATCTGGGCCGCGTCCTTCTACGCCGCCGCCACCTCCGGCTATACCTATGGCGTGTCCGGCCCCCTGCACTACGGCCTCTGGGGCGCGCTGATGATACTGTTCATCTATCCCTTCGGCCGCCGTTTCCGTGCCCTTGCCCCCAAGGCACACACTCTGGGTGAAATCATTCACGCCCGCCATGGCTCTTCCAGCCAGCTTATTCTGGCGCTGTCCAACCTGCTCGGCAGCATCATCAGCCTGATGGTGAACTTTACCGCCGCCGGCGCCCTGGTGTCTGTGCTGTCGCCCTTGTCGTTTCAGACCGGGGTTATCATCGCCGGTGCCGGCGTGCTCAGTTACACCCTCTGGTCCGGCTTTCGCGCCTCCGTGCTCACCGACTTCGCCCAGCTGATCGCCCTGATGGCCATTGCCATCGTCATTATTCCTGCCGTACTGTTCGCCATGGGTGGCCCCACCGAGATGCTCAATGGCTTTGACAAGCTCAGCCTGCAACAGGCCGACCTGTTCTCGACCGACGCCATACTGCATCAGGGTGCGCCCTACTTTGTGGCGGTTCTGGCCTATGCCATCGGTAATCAGACCATTGCCCAGCGGTTGTTTGCGGTGAATGAAAAACACATCAAACCCACCTTCATCACCGCCACCCTGGGTTACGGTGCCATTGTGATTGGCCTCGGCATGATCGGTCTGATGGCCCTGACTACAGGCGTGGAGCCGCTGAACGGCGACATGAATAACCTGATCCCGCAGATGGTGTCTTCCTACCTGCCGCCGGTGTTTATCGGGCTCTTCTTCATTCTGGTGATCGGCTCCCTGTCGTCCACCGCCGACTCGGATCTGTCGGCCCTGTCGGCCATCATGATGGCCGATATCTACGGCAAGAACATCGCCAAGGGCAAGGCAGATCCCAAGCGCATGCTGTTTATCGGCCGTTTGACCATGGTAGCAGCCACCATGATAGGTATCATTTTCGCCAGCTTCTCGCTTGATATTCTGGTGATGCTGGTGTTTGTGGGCGCACTCTGGGGCGCCATCGTGTTCCCGGTTATCGCCAGCTGCTTCTGGAACAGAGTCACCAACCGTGCCTTTACCAGCTCGGTCATTGCCGGCCTGCTGATGTTCTGCGTGGCCCGCTTCGAGCTGCTGCC
>JBFGZI010000316.1:0-2977 GCA_041586855.1 Oceanisphaera sp.
AACAGCGCCATGGCATCGATATGCTGTGGCAGCTTCAACCACAGAAACATACCTCCTTCGGGACGGGTAAAATCGATTCCCGGGCAGTGCTTCAGCAATGCCTGCTCCATGGCGACTTTCTGGCGGCCGTACACGGTACGGATGCGATCGATATGGTCATCCAGGTCGTTTTCCTGCAAATACGCATGCAGCACCTGCTGCACGAAGCCGTTGGTATGTAAGTCCGCGGCCTGCTTGGCGATGGTAAGCTTCTGGCGCAGCCAGTCCGGTACCAGCATCCAGCCCAGACGGAACGAAGGCACCACCACCTTGGAGAAGGAGCCCATCAGCACCACGTTGTCCGGGGCCAGCTTGGCGACGGGTGGCAGGTGCTCGCCCTCGAAGCGCAGCTCGCCATAAGGGTTGTCTTCGATCATCAAGACGTTGTGCTTGATCAATCGCTCGGCAACCGCCTGGCGATTCTCACGGCTGTAGCTAAGGCCGGTCGGGTTCTGGAAGTTGGTCACACCGTAGAGCAGGCGGGCATGGTCGGGCTGGGCCAGCAAGGCATCCAGCTCGTTCAGATCCAGGCCGTCATCATTCAGCGCCACCCCCTGAAACTCGGGCTGATACACCGACAGCGCCTGAATGGCACCCAGGTAGCCCGGCTCTTCGATGATCAACTTGTCACCTTCGTTGACCAGTACCTTGCCCAGCAGATCCAGCGCCTGCTGAGAGCCGTTGGTGATCAGGATATTGTCGGACGATACCCGCATGCCATGCTGCCGGAAGTAGCGCTCGGCAATATATTCCCGCAGTGGGGCAAAGCCTTCGGTGGCGGAATATTGCAGGGCGCCATTGCCCCTGTTCTGCAGCACCTGGGCGCTGGCGACGGCCAGCTCTTCATTGGGGAAAAATGCCGGGTTGGGCAAACCACCGGCAAAGGAGATCACTTCCGGGTTAACCGCGACCTTGAGAATTTCACGGATGAAGGACGGCTCTACCTTGGCAAAGCGCTGGGCAAAAAAGGGCTGCATAGGAGTCTCTCTGAAAACGGGCTTGGCGGGCGCCAATAAAACTCTCCTTTTGTATCAGAAAACAGACAAATAACAAACTGCCAACAACAAAAGAGTGCCTTGAACAGCATCGCCATCTTCTGTCATGCGGCAATAATACCAATCCCAGTACCGATGCCGGCCGGTTTGCACTGCCTGCCCCTCTGTGTTCTGATCCCGCCATTCATTTTTATGCAGTCAATATTGTGAACACAGCTTCTTTTGCCGAACGCGTGCTGGCCTGGTATGAGCAGCATGGTCGTAAAACCCTGCCCTGGCAGCAGGATAAAACCCCTTATCGGGTCTGGGTATCCGAGATCATGCTGCAACAAACCCAGGTGACCACTGTTATCCCCTATTATCAACGGTTTATGGCCCGTTTTCCCGATGTGGTGAGCCTGGCCGACGCCGCACAGGATGAGGTGCTACACCTGTGGACCGGGCTGGGCTACTACGCCCGCGCCCGCAACCTGCACAAGGCCGCCCAGGTCATTCGTGACCATTATCAGGGACGTTTTCCCGAGCGATTCGAAGAGGTGCTCGGGCTGCCGGGCATAGGTAGATCCACCGCCGGCGCCGTATTGTCGCTCTCGCTCGGCCAGCACCACGGCATTCTGGACGGCAACGTCAAGCGGGTACTGGCCCGCTGGCTGGCGCAACAGGGCTGGCCCGGTAAAAAAGAAGTGGAAAACGCGCTCTGGCAGCAGGTTGAGCAGCTGACGCCACAGCTGGGGGTAACCCAATATAATCAGGCGATGATGGATCTGGGCGCCACCATCTGTACCCGATCCAAGCCCAAGTGCGAGCAATGCCCGGTACAAGACGACTGCCAGGCACGGATGCTGAGTACCCCGACCGCCTTTCCCCACTCCAAGCCGAAAAAGACGGTGCAACCGGAAAAACAGTCCTGTTTTCTGCTGCTCAAACAGGACAATCACATCCTGCTGGTGCAACGCCCGCCTCAGGGATTATGGGGCGGCCTCTATTGTTTTCCCGAGTTTCGTGATGAACAGGAACTACGAACCTGGCTCAAGCGCTATCCGCAAGCATCCGAGCCCCGCCCTCTGCCCGGCTTTCGCCATACCTTCAGCCATTTTCATCTGGATATAGCGCCCTGGCTGGTAGAATTACCCCGGATACCGACCGAGGTCATGGCCGGAGCAGAGCGACTTTGGTATAACTTGCAGCAACCGGCGTCGGTCGGCCTGGCGGCTGCCACCAAGAAGCTGCTCGCCTACCCGCAACTGCAAGAGAGGAACTTATGAGCCGTACTGTTTTTTGTCAGCGTTTACAGAAAGAAGCCGAAGGCATGGATTTTCAGCTCTACCCGGGAGATCTGGGCAAGCGTATCTATGAAAATATTTCCAAGGAAGCCTGGGCCGGATGGCAGCAGAAGCAAACCATGCTGATCAACGAGAAGAAGCTCAACATGATGAATGCCGAGCACCGCCAATTACTCGAGCAGGAAATGGTCGCCTATCTTTTTGAAGGTGCCGAAGTAAAAGTCGAGGGTTATACCCCCCCTTCTGCAGAGTAAAGCATCGCTTTGTTCAAGGCTTGAGCGAACACGCTTGAGCCTCTCAAAAAGCGGTTGACTTGCCTGGGGCGATCTTATTTAATGACGCCCCGTTGCCCAGATAGCTCAGTCGGTAGAGCAGGGGATTGAAAATCCCCGTGTCGGCGGTTCGATTCCGTCTCTGGGCACCATTTTCGGTGCTTTTATATAAAGCCCTACGCCCAGATAGCTCAGTCGGTAGAGCAGGGGATTGAAAATCCCCGTGTCGGCAGTTCGATTCTGTCTCTGGGCACCATTTTAAAGCAAGTGCCAAACGCCGGCATAGCTCAGTTGGTAGAGCAACTGACTTGTAATCAGTAGGTCCCGAGTTCGACTCTTGGTGCCGGCACCATTCAAACCAGCCTCAGCGCTGGTTTTTTTGTGTCTG
>JBFGZI010000317.1:0-2950 GCA_041586855.1 Oceanisphaera sp.
GCCATTGGCTGACTCCTATGCTGATGGTCACCTTGCCCACTGAGCCGAAGTCGCTTGCTGCTACCGCCTTCCTGATCCGTTCAGCCAGGGCTTCTCCGTTTTCCAGATTGCAATTGGATGCCAGGATCACAAACTCTTCACCACCCCAACGTCCAAGGTGGTCACTGTCTCTCAGGGTCTGAGTAATGGCCGCGGCCAAGGTAACCAACACGGCATCGCCAGCCTCGTGCCCATACCTATCGTTAATACGCTTGAAAAAGTCTACATCAAGCAACAATAGCGCCGATGGCTGACCAAGACGCATCGCCAGACCGATGTCGGTCTCAATCGCCTGTTCGATACGATAGCGATTCCAGACTTGGGTCAGCGCATCCACGGTGGCTATTCCTTCCAGTTGGCGATTGGACCGAGCCAGACGACCATTGAGATCACTGATGGACTTGACCAGAATCGCCACTGTCACATCTTCCCCTATATCCAGTGCCGCCCGCTGTTCCCGGGGTAGCCAGGGATCACTCTGCTCCCGCACCTCCTCGACCCAGGTCTCGAATGATCGCTTGGGTGACAATATGCGCTGACCCTCCTCGATATGCGGCAAGGCATCCAGCCGCCCGGCCCAGCGATAGCTTTTCAGACGCTCATCACGAAACAGCAACAGCCAACCCTGTTGTGCCTCATCTATGGGCAGGGGCACCGCCAGCAGTCCACAACATCCCGTCAGCTTCATCTCCGCAGCCAGTGGGCTGTCGGCCAAGTGCTGGCTACACCAGATGCCGCTTCCCTGATGATGTGCATTCAGCCAGGCACCGACGTTAAGCAGATCATCTGCCGGCGGTGTCTGACCGATGCTGTATGCCTGCTCGTTATAAAGCAGCGCCACCCCGCAGGCGTTGAACAAGTCCAGCCACGTCTGGCTGCGTTGTTGCAACAGCGAAAAGGGATCCTGAAAGCCTCCCTGATCTTCTGCCAGCAGTTCACGGCAATCCTGAACCTGCCGCAGATAAGCAGTTTCATCCCGCGCCTTGAGCAGAAAAAGTCGCTGGGTCGCCGTCTGCACCAGGGCATAGACCGCATCGCGAACCAGTGGCGACAAGGGCGTCGGCGCCAGCCCATGACAGGCGAGCAGCCCCCAGAAAACCTGATCACTATTGATAGCGACCGACAGTGCCGATTTTACGCCCATATTGCGCAGGTA
Organism: Oceanisphaera sp.; assembly: GCA_041586855.1. Taxonomy (GTDB): domain Bacteria; phylum Pseudomonadota; class Gammaproteobacteria; order Enterobacterales; family Aeromonadaceae; genus Oceanimonas. The sequence goes on from JBFGZI010000317.1 coordinate 1,196, forward strand.
GCGCAGATGCATGGGCGACACAGCCCGCAGCATGCCCACAGACAGGTCCAGTGGCTCCTGACCTTCAACGTCCGTCGACACCAGCGGAACCGCCTCCACAGTCGCATCGGGAATGCTGCGTACCGGGTTAACCAGATAAAGACCGCGCACCTGTGGCGGTATATCACTGGCCGGAAACGAATGGCCCAGATAGCCGGAAGCCTGTTCACTGCGACTTTCGGCTACCACGGTACCGTGCCAGTCGGCATCAAACCGGTACACCATGACTCTGTCATGACCGGTCAGGAACCGAACTGCCCGGGTCAACAAGTGCAACAGACTGTCGCTGGTCTCTGCATCGGCAATGTTCGCCAACCATTCATTTACTGCCGGCAGCAGGCGCAATTCTTCCATATGGCGGATCTGTTCCAGCTCTATAACCACCCGCCATTGGTGACGATAGGCGATGACCCGGAAACGACAGCGACGGCCGTTGATCTGCCGACTAATGGTCAGGCTACCGGGAAAACGTCCACTTTCCTTCAGTTCCTGCCGCAGGCGGTTAATCAGCCTGGCGCCGAGTAATCGGGAGGGACTAGTATCCAGGGCTTGCGCTACGGTCACCCCCAATATCTGTTCGATATTGGCACTGACCTGTACTGTTGCCGTCAACTCATGATCAAGGCACAAAAGACAGCCAGCCGGTTGAATGGCGCCCGGGGCATGTACAGCTTCACGGTTGCACTGCGCCTGCAGCGCAGCAAGTTCCGGGGTTATCTTGGGAGGCACGGCATATTCTTCCAGTTTAGATACATATCGGTTTCAGTAGCAGTTTCAGGCGACAATAACGGTATCCGTCGCCAGACTGGCATCGAGACAAGACAAAAACAGCCGAAAAGCGCACTCAGCCGCCACTACCGCCGCCACCTGCTCCGTCTCGGGGCAATGCCGCTCGGCAAACTGCCAGAAGGCACTCCAGCTGCCTTCATCCTGCGCCACCGTAAAATAGGTGCTCGGCACCTGCCTACCCAGGGTACGGTGAACATTGTGTGCAATGATCCGGCTACCCAACCGGGCTCCTTCCAGTACATACAACAAACCGATCAGCTGGCCAGAACGACAGACCTCCAGCGTCAACATCTCGTCGAGGGCGGGTAACGGCTGAGCCATGGATGCCAGATCGTTCGCCAGCGCGGGGGCGCGAGGTCGTATCGGGTAATCCTGGTGCAGAGTATCCAGTCCTCGGGCTATGGATTTTTCCAGCCGGTATTGGGCGGGATAGAGTGCCAGCAATGCCCTTTTGTATTCTTCATGCGACAGCCCCGGACTGATCAAAGGGCGTAACACGCTATGACTGTCCAGACGACGATGAGCATCGTGGGTAGCCTGCCTGAGACAGGTGGCCAGCGCACTGGTCACTTTCATGATCCCCCCTTAAGAAAAAGCTAGCGCGTATCGATAATACCGATAAAATTGACGGCGATTATCCATGAAAAGAACAAGTTAACGCAATTTATAATAGGTGCTTTAAATACATACTCGTACAATCCACCAAGATCGACTTCGGGTAGACTATATCGTCTTAACGTCGATTTTCTTGATCAGTTGCAACAGCTGCATCGCAAAAAAACAGCAGAATCGGTTATGATCGCGCCAATATTAGGTAACAAGGGACACCATGGATATCATTATCTCGGCCAGTAATGCCCTGACCAAATGGATGCAACTGACATTACCCCGTCTGCCCAGCCCCGATGGCAAACGCATCGGCACCCA
>JBFGZI010000318.1:0-2938 GCA_041586855.1 Oceanisphaera sp.
CCGCCGGCATCGAGGTGGTCGGCGATATCGAGCTGTTCGTGCGCGAGTGCACCGCCCCCATCGTCGCCATTACCGGCTCCAACGGCAAGAGCACCGTCACCACCCTGGTGGGTGAGATGGCGGCCGAAGCGGGTATCCGGGTCGGGGTGGGCGGTAATATCGGCATACCGGCGCTGGACCTGTTGCAACGGGAGACTGAGCGGCCTCTCGAGCTGGCGGTGCTGGAGTTGTCGAGTTTTCAGTTGGAAACCACCCCAGGCTTACGGGCCTGTGCCGCCACTGTGCTCAACATCAGCGAAGATCATCTGGATCGCTATGACTCGCTGGCCCACTACAGAGACACCAAGCTGGGCATCTATGCCGGTGCCCAACTTGCGGTATACAACCGGGAAGACGACCAGACCCGGCCGCAGAAAGAGCAGGCTGCCGTCAGTTTCGGTCTCGATCAGAGCGAATACGGCCGCATGGAACATGACGGCGAACTCTGGCTGAGCCGCTTCGGCGAGCCGGTGCTGCCGGTGTCGGCGCTGAATATTATCGGTGCTCACAACCAGCTCAACGCCCTGGCGGCGATGGCGCTGGCAGACCAGGCCGGTATTGCCGTTGACGCTCAGCTCAGGGTGTTGCGCCGCTTCGGCGGTCTGGCGCACCGCTGCCAGTTTGTGGCCGAGAAAAACGGTGTGCGCTGGGTCAACGACACCAAGGCCACCAACGTGGGCGCTACCCTGGCGGCCATCGCCGGTATCAATGAGGCGGTCTCTGGCCGGCTGTGGCTGATTGCCGGCGGCCAGGGCAAGGGCCAGGACTTCGGCCCCCTGGTGCCGCTGCTCGACGGCGCAGTTGCCGGCATGGTCTGCTTCGGTCAGGATCGAGCTCAATTGCTTCAGCTTGCAGACAACACCCATGAGGTGGCGACTCTGGACGAGGCGGTGGCCTGGTGTGCCGAGCAGGCTCGTCCCGGTGACTGGGTGCTGCTGGCGCCGGCCTGTGCCAGCCTGGACATGTATCCCAACTATCAGAAGCGGGGCGAGCATTTCATCGCCCTGGTGGAGGCCCTATGAACCTGGTGGAGGCGATATGAAGTGGTGGCCTTCCTTCGGCAGCGGCTGGTTGCTGCGCCCCTCCCAGGGTCTTATCTACGACCGGCAGCTGGTGATATTGTCGCTGTCGCTGATGGCCATCGGCCTGGTGATGGTGTCGTCGGCTTCCATTGCCGAGGGCATCAACCTCGGCAATGATCCCTTCTATTTCGTCAAGCGCCACGGCGCTTTTCTGCTGATTTGCCTGATGCTTGCCAGCCTGATACTGCAAGTGCCCATGGCACGCTGGCAGCAATGCAACACCGGATTTCTGGTGCTGGCGATAGTGCTGCTGCTGGTGGTGCTGGTGGTAGGGCGTGAAATCAACGGCAGTCAGCGCTGGCTGCCGCTGGGGCCGCTGAACGTGCAGCCGGCGGAAATCGCCAAGCTGGCGCTGTTTACCTTCCTGGCCGGCTATCTGGTGCGCCGCCAGGATGAAGTCCGGGGCCAGTGGAAGGGCTTTCTCAAGCCGCTGGCGGTGATGGGCCTGATGTCGGTGCTGTTGCTGAAACAGCCGGATCTGGGCTCGGTGGTGGTGCTGTTCGTCACCACCCTCGGCATGCTGTTTCTGGCCGGCGCCCGACTCAGCCAGTTTTTGAGTCTGGTCGGGCTGGGAGCCGGCCTGCTGACCTTCCTGATCATCAGTGCGCCCTATCGTATTCGGCGGGTGACCTCCTTTCTCAATCCCTGGGAAGATCCCTTCGGCAGCGGCTATCAGCTGACCCAGTCGCTGATGGCCTTCGGTCGGGGCGGCTGGTTTGGCGAAGGACTGGGTAATTCCATTCAGAAGCTGGAATATCTGCCCGAGGCCCATACCGATTTCGTGTTCGCCATTCTCGGCGAAGAGCTGGGCTTTACCGGCGTCTTGCTGGTGTTGCTGCTGCAGGGCTGGCTGGCCTTCAAGGCGCTGCATATCGGTCAGAAAGTCTTGCTGGGCGGCCGTCAGTACGAAGGCTATCTGGCCATGGGCATCGGCATCTGGTTCAGCTTTCAGACCGTGGTCAACGTGGGCGCGGCCTCGGGCATGCTGCCCACCAAGGGCCTGACCTTGCCGCTGGTCAGCTACGGCGGCTCCAGCCTGCTGGTGATGACAACTGCCGTGTGCATCCTGGTGCGCATCGATTTCGAGTGGCGACGGGATCATATGCAGGCCAGACAGCGGGAGGCGACATGAACAAGCCCAGAACCCTGCTGGTGATGGCCGGTGGCACCGGTGGTCATGTCTTTCCCGGACTGGCGGTGGCGGATCGGCTGCGGTCCGAAGGCTGGGATATTCACTGGCTGGGCACCGCCGAGCGGATGGAAGCCCAGCTGGTGCCGAAACACGGTTATCCGCTGCACACCATTGCCATCGCCGGGGTGCGCGGTAACGGCTTCAAGCGAAAGTTGATGGCGCCTTTCCAGATCCTGAAGGCGGTCTGTCAGGCGCGGCGAGTGCTGCGTCGGGTCAGGCCGCAGGTGGTGCTGGGCATGGGCGGTTTTGCCGCCGGTCCCGGTGGTGTGGCGGCCAGACTGGCGGGAATTCCGCTGGTGCTGCACGAGCAGAACGCCGCTGCCGGCCTGACCAACCGATTGCTGGCACGCATCGCCCAGCGGGTGCTGATGGCCTTTCCCGGCGCCTTCGCCGAGGCCGACAATACCGCCGTGGTCGGCAACCCGGTACGCCCGGAATTGCTGGCGTTGCCGGCACCGGCCGAACGCATCTCCACCTCGCCTCAGCCGCTGCGGCTGCTGGTGGTGGGGGGCAGCCTGGGCGCCAGAATACTGAACGAAACCGTGCCCGAGGCGGTGGCCCGGGCCGGCAAGATACAGGTGCGACATCAGACCGGCAGGGGTAATGCCGACGCTGTGCACCAGGC
>JBFGZI010000319.1:0-2937 GCA_041586855.1 Oceanisphaera sp.
TGGCAGGGCGCCACGTTGTCGTAATGAATGGAGCCGGAAATCTGCCCTTCCAGCTCCCCCATCAGCAGCATCAGCTCATGCTCGCTCAGCGCCTGGTCGTAAAAGGCGTTCAGGGCCACGAAGGCGGCCACTATGCTGGTGGCACTGGAACCGAGGCCCGAGCCCACCGGCATGCTTTTATCCAGGGTCATCACCAGCGGCTTGCGGCTGATGCCCTTCTGTTCCAGTGCTTTTTCATAGGCCAGGTAGCAGTCGTAGACGATGTTCTGCTTGTAATCATCCGGCAGCTTGTGGGCGAAGGCGCCGGTCTTGCTCAGCACAAAATCGCCCTCGGTGTCGGCCACCAGGACCCGGTCACCCAGCAGGGTGCCGTCCAGTGGGGCCATGGCGGCCCCCAATACATCAAAACCCACGCTCACATTGGCGGTAGAGGCAGGTGCAAACGCAACAACACTCATTTAAATCTCCTGCTTCCAGTTATGGGTGCGCAACAGGTCGGCAAACACGCCGGCGGCAGTCACGTCGGCACCGGCGCCGTAGCCACGCAGTACCAGCGGAATCGGCTGATAATACTGGGTGTAGAACGCCAGGGCGTTTTCGCCGTCCTTGACCTTGAACAGGGGATCATCGCCGTCTACGGCCTTGATGGCAACCTTGCAGCGGCCATTGTCGATTTCACCCACATAACGCAGCACCTTGCCGTCGGCGGCAGCCTGGGCTACCCGGGCTTCGAAGTAACCGTTGGCCTCGGGCAGGCGGGCCATAAACTGCTCGATATCGCCGCTGGCATCGAATTCCGGCGGCAACGAGGCTTCCACTTCTATGTCTTCCAGGCTCAGGGGCATGCCCGCCTCCCGGGCCAGGATCAGCAGCTTGCGCGCCACGTCCATGCCGCTGAGATCGTCACGCGGATCCGGCTCGGTAAAGCCGTTTTCACGGGCGACACGGGTGGCATCGGCAAAGCTCATGCCTTCGTCCAGCTTGCCGAAAATATAGGACATGGAGCCGGACAGAATGCCGCCAAAGGCCTTGAGTTGGTCACCGGCCCGCAGCAGGTTCTGCAGGTTTTCGATCACCGGCAAACCGGCACCTACTGTGGTTTCGTACAAAAACTTGCGGTGGGTACGCTGAGCGGCCCGGCGCAGCTGACGGTAGTAATCCAGGCTGGCAGTGTTGGCTTTCTTGTTGGGGGTGACCACATGGAAACCGGCGGCCAGAAAATCCGCATACAGATCGGCCACGCCGTCGCTGGAGGTGCAGTCTACCAGCACAGGGTTGATCAGGTGGCTGTCTTCCACCATGCGCTGCAGGCGCGGCAGGTTGAAGGTGTCGGTAGCCTGATCCAGCTGGTCACGCCACTCGACCAGGTTGATGCCATCCCGGTTCAGCGCCATCTTGCGGGAGTCGGCAATACCCACTACCCGAATGCCGATGTCCTGGGCTTCCAGCACCGCCTGCTGACGGCGAATTTGTTCCAGCAATGCCGCGCCCACGCCGCCACAGCCCACCAGAAACACATCGATAAAGCGACGGCTGGAGAAGAAGTTCTGATGACAGGCCTTGATAGCCTCTGTGGTCTTGGTCTTGTGGATCACCGCCGAGATGGAGCGCTCGCTGGAGCCCTGGGCGATGGCCACTATGTTGATGGAGGCCTCGGCCAGCGCGTTGAAGAAGCGGGCCGATACGCCCTTGACGGTGCGCATGCGATCGCCCACCAGGGAGATGATGGCCAGATCCTCGATGATATCCAGCGGCTCCAGCAGCTTGTTCTTGAATTCCAGCGCAAACTCGCCGGCGATGGCCTTCTGCGCCTTCACCTGATCGAAGCTGTGAATACAGAAGCTGACGCTGTATTCCGAAGAACTCTGGGTGATCAGCACTATGCTGACCCCGGCACGGGATACGCAGGAGAACAGGCGACCGGCCATGCCCACCATGCCCTTCATGCCCGGGCCCGAGATGTTGATCATGCTCATGCCGACCAGATCGGAAATGCCCTTGACCTGCTGATCGTCGTCGCTGCATTCGGGGCCGATCAGCGAGCCTTCGCCCTGAGGGTTGCCGGTGTTCTTGATAAGACAGGGAATATGGAACTGGGCGATGGGCGCTATGGTCTTGGGATGCAGCACCTTGGCGCCGAAGTAGGACAGCTCCATCGCTTCTTTGTAAGACAGTTGCTTGAGCAACTTGGCATCCGGCACCAAACGCGGGTCACAGTTATAGACGCCGTCTACATCGGTCCAGATTTCGCAGCACTCGGCGCCCACACAGGCGGCCAGCACGGCGGCAGAATAATCGGAGCCATTACGGCCCAGGATCACGGTTTCGCCTTTCTCGTTGCCTGCGGTGAAGCCCGGCATCAGGTAAACGCAATCGTCACGCAGGCCCTGATCGATAAAACGCTGGCGGGAAACTTCGATATTGACGTGTGCTTCGAGGAAACTGCCCTCGCCCAGCAGCATGGTCTGGGGCGTGATCACCTCTACCTGCTCGCCGCGCGCCTTGAGCAGCTCGGCCATGGTGGCGATGGACAGCGACTCACCCCGGCTCAGAATGTGCGCCTGGGTGTTGTCCGGGCATTGCTGCAACAGGCTGACGCCCTGCAGCAGGCGGGCCAGCTGACCCAGTTCTCGGTCGACCCGGGACTTGAGTTCCTGGTCGTCCAGTCGATCGAACTTCGCCTTGAGGCCGTCGATGATGGCATGGAAAATCTGTTCGATTTCTTTCAGTACCGGGGCCGGATCCAGGCCGCGAATGGTTTGCTCGACGACCGCCACCAGATGATTGGTGACCTTGGCGGGGGCTGACAGAACCAGCGCCACCTGAGACTGCTGCTGGTTGTTGACCACGATGTCGGCGACATTGCTAAATCGCTCGCTGTTGGCCAAAGAGGTGCCGCCAAATTTCAAGACACGCATTCATTACTCCCTGTATAAA
>JBFGZI010000320.1:0-2936 GCA_041586855.1 Oceanisphaera sp.
CAAGCCGCGGTTTTAAGTCTGATAAGCAGGGGTGGACAACTACTTCGTTTGTCGCTTCATCGACTCGAAGAAATCATCGTTGGTCTTGGTCATCGCCAGCTTGTCGATCAGGAACTCGATACCGTCGCTCTCGCCCATGGGGTGCACGATTTTACGCAGTATCCACATTTTCTGCAGCTCGTCCGGGGTGGTCAGCAGCTCTTCACGACGGGTGCCGGAACGAGGAATGTCGATGGCCGGGTAGACCCGCTTCTCGGCAATCTTGCGCGACAGGTGCAGTTCCATGTTGCCGGTGCCCTTGAACTCTTCGTAGATAACGTCATCCATCTTGGAGCCGGTTTCTACCAGAGCGGTGGCAATAATGGTCAGGCTGCCGCCCTCTTCTACATTACGGGCTGCACCGAAGAAACGCTTGGGTCTGTGCAGGGCGTTGGCATCCACACCACCGGTCAGTACCTTGCCGGATGACGGCACTACGGTATTATAGGCGCGGGCCAGACGGGTAATGGAGTCGAGCAGGATCACCACGTCTTTCTTGTGCTCAACCAGGCGCTTGGCCTTTTCGATCACCATGTCGGCCACCTGTACGTGACGGGCAGCCGGCTCGTCGAAGGTAGAAGCGATCACCTCACCCTTCACCATGCGCTGCATCTCGGTCACTTCTTCCGGACGTTCGTCGATCAGCAACACGATCAGCACACATTCCGGATGGTTGTAGGCGATGCTTTGAGCGATGTTCTGCAGCAGCATGGTTTTACCGGCCTTGGGCGGCGCCACTATCAGGCCACGCTGGCCCTTGCCGATCGGCGATGCCAGATCCAGCACCCGGGCGGTAATGTCTTCGGTAGAGCCGTTGCCCCGTTCCATCTTCATCCGCTCGTTGGCGTGCAGCGGAGTCAGGTTTTCGAACAGTATCTTGTTACGGGCGTTTTCGGGTCTGTCGTAGTTGACTTCGTTGATCTTCAACAGCGCAAAGTAACGCTCGCCTTCTTTCGGCGGACGGATCTTGCCGGCGATGGTGTCACCGGTACGCAGGTTGAAGCGACGGATCTGGCTGGGAGAAACATAGATGTCATCGGGTCCGGCCAGGTAGGAGGAGTCGGCACTGCGCAAAAAGCCGAAGCCATCCTGCAATATTTCCAGCACGCCATCGCCGAAGATATCTTCACCACCCTTCGCATGAGCTTTGAGGATAGCAAAGATGATGTCTTGCTTGCGCAAACGGGCGAGGTTTTCCAGGCCCATGGTTTCCCCAAGCTTTATCAGCTCAGATACGGGGGTATTCTTGAGTTCGGTAAGATTCATAGTGGTGAGTTTCTGTCAACCAGGATGTGTAAAATAGTCAGGAAAGTCTGCCGGATTGAGACTTGAAATCGGAGGGCCTCTGGGGCACAAAATAGGCTAGCAAACGAACAATAAACTAGCACCAAAAAGAAGGGCCGTCTAGCAAAAACGATAAGAGGTGCCTTGCGCACCCCTTATCTCACCATTACAGGTTGGCGTCCAGGAACTCTTTCAGTTGAGTCTTGGACAGCGCACCTACCTTGGTGGCTGCTACTTCGCCGTTCTTGAACAGCAGCAGGGTGGGGATACCACGAATACCGAACTTGGGCGGAGTATCTGCATTCTGATCGATATTCAGCTTGGCCACGGTGACCTTGCCTTCATATTCCCCGGCCACTTCGGCCAGTATGGGGGCAATCATCTTGCAGGGACCACACCATTCAGCCCAGAAGTCGACCAGAACAGGACCATTGGCCTTGATCACGTCAGCTTCGAAGCTGGCATCGGTCAGCTGAACAATTTTGTCACTCATCTCCAACTCCAATCAGTCGTTTTATCCCGCGACACACAACGTCGGGGCAATTTAGTTGGCCTATTTCAAATGATCCTGTTTATTATTGCAAGCCTAACCTGATATTCTGAACACTATGAGCAAAACACACTTAACAGACACGAAATTTGCCCAGTTGGGCCTGCAGCCGCAGGTTCTGGCCGGACTGGAAGCAAAAGGATTTCACAACTGCACGCCCATTCAGGCGTTGTCGTTACCCCATTTACTGGCAGGCAAGGATATCGCCGGACAAGCCCAGACAGGCACCGGTAAAACCATCGCCTTCCTCGCCGCCACCTTTGATCATCTGCTGACCACGCCGGCACTCGAAAACCGCCAGCTGAACCAGCCCAGGGCCATTATCATGGCGCCTACCCGCGAGCTGGCAATACAGATCTTCAACGATGCCGACACTATCAGCGCCAGTACCGGTCTCAAACTGGGCCTGGCCTACGGCGGTGACGGCTACGAGAAACAGACAGAGGTGCTGGAAGCCGGCGTCGATATCCTGATCGGCACCACGGGCCGCATTATCGACTTCCTCAAGAAACAAGTCATCGATGTGGGCTCCATCCAGGTAGTGGTACTGGATGAAGCGGATCGCATGTTCGATCTGGGCTTTATCAAGGATATCCGCTTCCTGTTTCGCCGCATGCCGGCCGCCAACCTGCGCCAGAATATGCTGTTTTCCGCCACCCTGTCGCTGCGGGTGCAGGAGCTGGCCTACGAGCACATGAACAGCCCCGAGCACGTGCAGATAGAACCGGAACGCAAAACCGGCATTCGCATCAAGGAGGAGCTGTTCTATCCGGCGCAGGAAGACAAGCTGCCGCTGTTGCTGACCTTGATGGAAGAAGAATGGCCCGACAAGGCCATCGTGTTTGCCAACACCAAACACAGCTGCGAAAAGGTTCACGCCTGGCTGCAGGCAGATGGCCACCGCGTCGGTCTGCTGACCGGTGATGTTCCCCAGAAGAAACGGATGAAGATCCTCGAGGATTTCACCGGCGGTGTGCTGGATATTCTGGTGGCCACCGATGTCGCCGCCCGCGGCCTGCATATCCCCGATGTGACCCACGTGTTCAACTACGACCTGCCCGAC
>JBFGZI010000321.1:0-2923 GCA_041586855.1 Oceanisphaera sp.
GCCTCTCTCACACAGGTGAACACAGTGTTTGATTTCATTATTATCGGTGGCGGCATCGTCGGCATGTCCACCGCCTGGCAGCTGAAAAAAGCCTATCCCGACCACAAGATATTGCTGCTGGAAAAAGAGTCCGGTCCGGCCCATCACCAGACCGGCCATAACAGCGGCGTTATCCATGCGGGGGTCTACTACACCCCGGGTAGCCTCAAGGCCAGATTCTGCCTGGAAGGCAATATCGCCACCAAGGCGTTCTGCCGGGAGCACGATATTCCCTTCGACGAGTGCGGCAAGCTGCTGGTAGCCACCAACGAGCTGGAAATGCAGCGCATGCAGGCATTGTGGGATCGCAGCAAAGCCAACGGCCTGGAGCGTTACTGGCTGAATGCCGAGCAACTGAAAGAGCGCGAGCCCAACATTACCGGCGTGGGCGGCATCTTGGTGCCCTCCAGCGGTATCGTCAACTACAAGCAGGTGGCGGCGGCCATGGGCAAGGAATTCGAGCGTCTGGGCGGTGAAATCCGCTACAACGCCGAAGTGACCGCCCTGAAGGAAGAAAGCCGCCAGGTGGTGGTAGAAACCTCTCAGGGCGAATTTCAAGGCAAGTACCTGGTGTCCTGCTCCGGGCTGATGGCGGACCGGGTGGTACGCATGCTGGGTATCGAGCCCGAGTTCAGGATCTGCCCCTTCCGCGGCGAATACTATCTGCTCAAGCCCGAGCACAATCAGATAGTAAATCACCTGATCTACCCGATCCCGGATCCGAACATGCCCTTCCTCGGCGTGCACCTAACCCGGATGATCGACGGCACCGTGACCGTGGGCCCCAATGCGGTGCTGGCCTTCAAGCGGGAGGGCTACAAAAAGAGTGATATTTCCCTGCGCGACACCCTGGAAATGTTCACCTACCCGGGCATCCTCAGGGTGCTGATGAAAAACTTCAAACCCGGCCTGACCGAAATGAAAAATTCCATCCACAAGGCCGGCTACCTGGAGCTGATACGCAAGTACTGCCCCAGCCTGCAGATGAGCGATCTCACCCCTTATCCGGCCGGTATTCGTGCCCAGGCAGTATCGAAAGACGGCAAGCTGGCCGATGACTTCCTGTTCGTGAACACCAGGCGCACCATCAACGTCTGTAACGCCCCCTCTCCTGCGGCCACTTCCGCCATTCCCATCGGCGGCTATATCGTCGACAAGGTGAAAGCCCAGGTGGAAGAAGGCGCACCATAAAAAAAAAGGCAGACCAATCAGTCTGCCCAAACACTGCCGAGGCTTGACGCCTCTCAACCCACATTGCAAAACTCTCAGAAACGGTAATCCAGTCCCACCATCATTCCCATGGGATCGATGCTGGTTTTTTCATGCTCTGCCCTTAGATTTTTGAGATAAACAATCTGACTGCGAGCAGCTTGCCTCATCCGGAACAGGACTTTTTTGATTTAACGCAAACCAACGTCCGAAACCCACTCCAATCCCTGAATTTTGACATCTTTCAAATAAATAGCCTGCACCACCACTGGCTAAAGCGGACGGCTTGAGGTATATCTTAACCATCGGGTTCAGGCAGCGCTTTTAGCGTTGCCTGCTTTTTTATGGAGGTTTATATGGCCCAGTTGCCACCTATTACTGTATCTACTCTGGATCTGGCCCGGCTCGAGGCCCTGCTTGAAAAACAGCCCGATTCCGAGGCCGTCAGACGGCTTGAAGACGAACTCGATCGGGCGAATGTGGTCGCTCCCACCGAGGTTCCGGACAATATCGTGACCATGAATTCCACCATCACCTTTACCATGGCTAGCAGCAAAGAGACCTTTACCAAGACGCTGTGCTACCCACGGGATATGGATGGTGCCAAAGAGAAAATTTCGGTACTGGCGCCCATAGGCGCGGCCCTGATCGGCCTGGCCATTGGTCAGAGTATCCAGTGGCCCGGCCCCAACGGCAAGACGCTGCAGGTCACTATTACTGCCATTGATTACCAGCCGGAGCGTGCTGGCGATTATCAGTCATAAATAGAAAAAGGCGCTGTTGATGCGCCTTTTTCTATTTATAGGCTACCAAAGTTAATACAAATAACTCGTCACCATGGGCAAGGCCAAGAGCAGGCTTATTCGCCAGATCCCGGCCCTGTTCCATCAGGGTAAAATAGGGGCTCGGATTAGCCTCGGCTAAAACGGGGCAGATACCGGTCTAACCAGGCAAGCAGTGCATCAAACACCCCGGTGTGCATCAACCAGGCCATGCCAAAACACGCTACCGAAAAAGCGCCCACATAAATATCGCTCCACCAGTGTGCGCCACCCAGCAACCGGGGGGCGGAGAAAACCACCACAAACAAGCAACCCCAGAGCCCCGCCTTCCAGGACAGGAAACGCCAGACAAAGGCGGTAAAGATCATCAGCATAAGGCCATGATCTCCGGGAAAGCTGTCACCGGAGGCGTCTTTGGTCTTGAAGCCAGCCAGCTCGGTCAGACGGAAAACATTCTCGAAAGTCAGGGTCGGGCTCGGTCTTTCCACCGGAATGGCGCGGCCCAGCTGGTTCAGCCCAACCGCAGTCAGCAACATCATCAGGCCAATAATCAGCAGCTGACGCTTTTTCTCTGCACTGGCGCCTCGGTAATGGCTGTAATACACCAGGCCCATCGCCAGCAAGGCCACGCCGTCGAAGGCTCGGTTATTGGCGATGGCTACGGCCGTTACCCAGCCGTCACTTGCGCCGAGCTTGTCGTTAAAATAATAAAAAACAGCCTTATCGATATCGAACCAGAAACCATGATTCGGTAACCAGAACCAGCTGCCCAGCACAGCTACCACCACCAGGTTCCAGAAGACCAGTTTACTGTATTGAATTGGCATAAGCGCCCCCTTGTAATAAGGCGAGCATTGTACGGAATTTCGCTGACACTTTGCAGATGATCCAGC
>JBFGZI010000322.1:0-2918 GCA_041586855.1 Oceanisphaera sp.
CAACACAGCCGCCTCCCACGACACGCCATTGATAAATGACACTCATCGTTTCAGCCAACTGCGAGCATTCACTGGATGCTCGGTTTAGCTGAAACGATTCGTCACGGCGAGACAAGCTCGCCCCCTGAGGGCTCGGGAAATGCCGTCTGACCGCCAGGGACGGCGGGAATGCCGGAACGGCAGGAGTATTTTCCGGCCATGGCATTTCACGGTCGTGGTAGTCGATCTCTATTGCCTCTTCTCGAGCACCGAGTGGACTGTAGACGACGCCAACAGGTAACTCCCTGGCATCAGGGAGGATAAAGGGATCTGCTCCGCTGACCCTCCGCGCCAGGGATGGCGCGGCGGAGCCTACATGGAGGTATTCACGGCGTGTCGGCGGAGCGGGCCCTTTATCCGACCTCTACAGAGTAACCAAATAGATCAGTTATTTAAGCTGTTTGGTATAATGCCTCGATCGAACCTACCCCCCCTCCCGGCCTCCCCCTGGCGACAACCCGCCGTGATGCCTGTGAGCCCGCTGCCAAGGGGGAGGGGTTTCGGGCTCAGCTAAAGGTCGCCCAGATGGGGGCGTGATCCGAGGGTTTTTCGATGCCGCGCAGTTCGTAGTCAATACCGGTCTCGAGCAATTGGCCGACCAGCGGTCGGGTGGCGAGGATCAGGTCGATACGTAGGCCGCGGTTGTCGTTGAAGCCCTTGCTGCGGTAATCGAACCAGGAATAACGCCCGCTTTCTTCGGGATTCTGCAGCCGCCAGGTGTCTGCCAGTCCCCAGTTCATCAGCTTGTCCATCCATTCCCGTTCTTCCGGCAGGAAGGAACACTTCCCCTCGCGCAACCAGCGCTTGCGGTTGGGCTCGCCGATGCCGATATCCAGATCTGTATGGGAAATATTCACATCTCCCATCACGATAACCGCCTCATCCGGCCGATGATGTTCGGTCAGGTAGCGCTGAAGATCCGCGTAAAAGCGGGTTTTGGCGGGAAACTTGGTTTCGTGGCTGCGGTTTTCTCCCTGGGGAAAATAACCGTTGAGCACGGTCAGCTCGGTGCCGTCCGGGCGGGCGAAGCGGCCCATGATCATGCGCCGCTGGGCATCTTCTTCGTCACCGGGAAAGCCCTTCTGGACCGAAAGTGGTGCCTGTTTGCTCAGCATGGCCACGCCGTAATGGGCTTTCTGGCCATGAAAATGCACCTGATAGCCCATGGCTTCCACGGCGGCCAGCGGAAAGGCGTCGTCGTGCACCTTGGTTTCCTGCAGACCTATGATGTCCGGCTGGTGTTTGTCGATAAGCGCCTGCAATTGATGCAGACGCGCCCTGAGTCCATTGATATTGAAGGAAACAACTTTCATAACGGCGCCTGATTTAAAAAGGTGGCGCCATGCTAGCAGAAACCGGGGTCAGTCGGCAGCCGGCCCCTCCGGATAGATCATCCGTTTGCTCATACCGCCGTCGATAATGTATTCCTGGCCGGTGATAAAGCCGGCTTCGTCGGATAACAGAAAGCGCGCCAGCGCCGCCACATCCTCGGCGTCGCCCACCCGTCCGACCGGATGCTGGCCATGGTCGTGCAGACTGGGGGCCGGATCCTGCGGATTTGGCTGCAGCCGACTGACATCAATCCAGCCCGGGCTGATGACATTGACCCGCACCGTCGGGCCCAGGCTGACCGCCATGGCGTGGGTCAGGGCAATCAGGCCCCCCTTGGCGGCGGCATAGGCCTCGCTGTCGGGCTCGGATTGATGAGCCCGGGTCGAGGCGATATTGATGATGGCCGCTCCCGGTGTGAGCAGGGGGACCATATGCTTGCTGATCAACATGGGGCCGGTGAGATTGACCGCCAGTACCCGCTGCCAGTGGGACAGTGATAATTCTGCCAGTGGCTCGTTGTGGGGCTGGCTGATGGCGGCATTGTTGATGATACCGTCGAGCTGCCCGAACTGATGTTCAATCAGTCGGCTCAGCGCCTGTACCGAGGATTCTTCGCTCACATCAAGGTGCACCAATTGCAAGCCGGGCAACCCGGTTTCGTCCAGCCGGGTGAGGGCATTTTTGTCGATGTCGACTCCCAGTACCTGATAGTCGTGTTGCAGAAAGTAGCGGCTCATGCCCAGTCCCAGGCCCTGGGCCACCCCTGTGATAAGAATTTTTCCCTGGCTCATACCGTCTCCCTGGCCACATTATCCCAATTCATGATGTTTTCGACTAAAGCGTAGTGCGATTTCGCCACACTTTGTTACATCTTTGGCGTTTGCCGACATAGTCTGGCAGAGCGAAAGAGGTAAACTGGAGCGAGCGTCAGATAAGGAATGAATAAAACCATGTTTAATAAGCAAAATTACTCGGGGCTGCTGTTGGGCTGTTGGCTCGCCTGCTCGGCCCTGGTGTCGACGACGGTGCTGGCCCGTAGCGCTCCTCTGGTATCCACGGTACGGGTCACGGAACAGCCGGTTGCAGCCGGTATCGAGTTGATCGGTACCCTCAAGGCCAGTCAGCAGGTGGCCATAGCGCCTCAGGTCGGCGCCCGGGTGACCAGGGTGCATTTTGTGCCCGGACAGGCGATCACTAAAGATCAGGTGCTGCTCAGCCTGGATGACAGAGCCGCACAGGCGACGATACGTGAAGCCGAGGCGGTGTTGATGGACGCCCGCCGCGTGTTCAACAACTTTCAGACTCTGTTTCGACGCAAGGCGGTGACCCAGACCGAACTCGACGGCCAGCAGGCGGCGGTGGCCATGGCCGAGGCCAAGCTGCAGGCCGCCCGGGTGCAGGCGGATTATCTGACCCTGAAGGCGCCCTTTGCCGGTGTAATAGGGCTCAGCGATGTGGCGCCGGGCGCCCTGCTTGGGGCCAACGAACCGGTGGCGAGTCTGTTTGACGTGAGCAGCCTCAAGCTGGATTTGGCGGTACCGGAAAAA
>JBFGZI010000323.1:0-2910 GCA_041586855.1 Oceanisphaera sp.
CTGGCCATGGTGGGTGACGGCATCAACGATGCCCCGGCGCTCAAGCAGGCCAGCGTGGGCATCGCCATGGGGCAAGGCACGGATGTGGCACTGGACAGCGCCGATGCGGCGCTGACTCACAACCGGCTCACCGGGCTGGCGGACGCGGTGCGTCTTTCACGCGCGACCCATCGTAATATTCGCCAGAATATCGGCCTGGCGCTGGGGCTGAAGGCGGTGTTTCTGGTCACCAGTATCCTCGGCATCACCGGCCTCTGGCTGGCGGTGCTGGCCGACACCGGCGCCACCGCCCTGGTCACCCTCAACGCCCTGAGATTACTGACCGTGAGGAGTAAAGCATGAGGGAGCGTCTCATAGCAGACAGATTAAACAACTGACCTGCTTAGTTGCCCTGCAAAGGTCGGACAAAGGGCCAGCTCCCCCGACACGCCGTGAACCCATCCCTGGGGGCTCCGCCGCGCCATCCTTGGCGCGGAGGGTCGGTGGAGCTGCACCCTTTATCCTCCCTGATGCCTGGGAGTGGCCTGCGAGCATCGCCTACAGACAACTCGGTGCCCAAGAAGAGGCAACAGAGAACGGCTCCCACGACCGTGACATGCCAGGGCCGGAAAATGCTCCTGCCGTTCCGGCATTCCCACCCTCCCTGGCGGTCAGATGGCATGTCCGAGCTTAGATGGGGCGAGCTTGTCTCGCCGTGACGAGTGATTTCAACCTGACCGGACATCCTGTGAATGTTCGCAGCTGGTTGAAATCACGAGTGTCATGCTCCGTAGCGTGTCGTGGGAGACGGCTGTGTTGCCTCTGAGCCTCGGGTTTAAGAAACGATAAGATGTTTATTCAAACTGGTATCACTCCTCACATACAGAAAAGCCCCCGTAATCTGCGTTGCGGGGGCCTTGATTTACGGGTTTAGTTTTATGAAATTACCAGGGACCCACCACGAAGCCCAGCCGCTCCGGCAGCCAAAGTGCAATGCCGGGGAACAGCATCACCAGCACCAGCGCCGACAGCATGGTAAGCATGAAGAACAGCGCCCAGCCAAAGGTCTTCTCCAGCCGGATACCGGCGATCTGGGTGGTCACCATCAGGTTGATGGCCACCGGCGGGGTAAACTGGCCGATGGCGATGTTCATCGCCAGCAGAATGCCGAACCACACCGGGTTCCAGCCGAAGTGCTGCATCAGGGGGATCAGTATCGGCGTGATGATCAGATAGATGGAGATAGCATCCAGCAGCATGCCCGCCAGCAACACCAGCACCATGATCAGTATCATCAGCACCCAGCCCTGATCCGATAGCGACAGCAAGGACTCGGCCAGATGGGTGAAAGTACCCAGGGTGGTACCCGCCCAGGCGAAGATCCCCGCCAGCGAAATGATGATCATCACCACCCCGGAGACCATGCCTGCCTCGCCCAGCAAACCCCAGACATCCTTCAGGCTTAGCTGACGATAAACAAAAATCCCCACGATCAGACCATAGGTCACCGCCACCACCGCCGCTTCGGTCGGGGTGAACAGGCCGGATCTCAGGCCACCGAGGATCAGCACGGGAGCAAACAGGGCCGGCAAGGCCTTGATAAAGCTTTCTTTCAAATCGGGCCGCTCGCCCTGGCTCGGATCTTCCCAACCGTTGCGCTTGGCCAGCCACCACACCGGCAGCAGCAGCGACATCCCCGCCAGCAAACCGGGGAACAAACCGGCGGCGAACAGTGCCCGCAGATCCACTCCCGGCACCACGATTGAATAGAGGATCAGGGCAATGGACGGCGGGATTAGGATGGCGGTAGAAGATGCCGAGGCGATCAGGGCCGCCGAAAAGGGCTTGGGATAGCCGGCCTTGGTCATGCTCGGCAGCATCACCATGGCCACAGCGGCGGCATCTGCCGGCCCTGAACCGCTCATGCCGCCCATGATCAGACAAACCAGCACCACCACCAGCCCCAGGCCACCATGACGCGGGCCGATCAGCGCCTGGGCGAAGCGCACCAGACTGGCCGCCACCCCGGCACGCTCGAAAATAAGCCCGGTAAGGATAAACAGCGGTATGGCGATCAACGGGTACTTGGCGATGCTGTTATAGGTATTGGTGCCCAGGGTCGCCAGCATGTCCGGTGACAGGCCGGAAACAATACCGGCGGCGCCGCCCAGCCCCAGGGCGAAGGCCACCGGCACGCCCAGCAGCATGGCGCCGCCGAACACCAGCAGCATCAGAAGATCAGGACTCATGGCGACCTCCTATTTCATTACAGGCCCGGCAACGTTCCATCATGCTCTGGGTCAGTCGCCAGATAATGGCCAGACACAGCAAGGGCAGCCAGACGATATAAATCCAGGTGGGATAGCCCAGACCGGGTGACAACGATTCCCAGCTGTATTCCTCCCAGGTCAGCAAGGCGCCGTACCAGACCACCAGGCCCAGCAAGAGCACGCTGGCGGCCCATTGCAGCAGGTACAACAGAGGCCGCAGACGAACCGGCAGCCACTCTTCCACCAGCTCGATACGAATATGAACATGGCGGCGGGCAGCCACGGCGGCGCCGGAAAAGGTCAGCACCACCAGCAGAAACACGGAAAACTCTTCGGTAAAGGCAAAAGACGCATCGGTGGTATAACGCACCACCACATTTCCCAGGCTGATGATACAGACAGCCAGCAGGGCAAGGGCCGCCAGCCAGCGCTCGGGGCGGGCATCGGGGGCAGATTTTGACATGGGTACAAGTCTCGGAAGGAGGTTCAACTTAACCAATGCGGCCCGGCATGGCAGCCGGGCCGGATACAAAGGGTCTTAACGGGCGGCGATGGCCGCCTGGGCTTCGGCCACCAGATCGGCACCGATGCGCGGCGCCCATTTCTGGTACACCTCGGCGGTGGCATCGACGAAGGCCTGGTGCTGCTCCGGAGTCAGCTC
>JBFGZI010000324.1:0-2909 GCA_041586855.1 Oceanisphaera sp.
GCAGGTTCGTCGCGAAGACAAGGAAGCGGTGCTGACCTGTCTGGCCGGTCATGGCCTGGCTGCCTGCAGCCACGTCATCGGTCAGCCGAATCAGGACGATCAGCTGCGCTTCTTCTTCGCCGGTGAAGAAGTCTATGTCGAATCCCGCACCGAACTGCGCCGACTCTGGTCCGAGACCAGCTACCGGATGCAGGCCCTGCGCGACAACCCGGACTGCGCCCGGAGCGAGTTCGACGTCAAGCTGGAAGCGGACAACCCGGGCCTGTCTGTGTCGCTCAGCTTCGATCCCAAGGAAGACATAGCGGCACCCTTTATCGCCAAAGGCGTGCATCCGCGCATGGCCATACTGCGCGAGCAGGGCGTCAACTCCCACGTGGAGATGGCCGCCGCCTTTGACCGCGCCGGTTTTGCCGCCGTGGACGTGCACATGAGCGATCTGCAAAGCGGGCGCTACCGGTTGGACGAGTTTGCCGGCATGGTCGCCTGTGGTGGCTTCTCTTACGGTGACGTACTGGGCGCCGGTGGTGGTTGGGCCAAGTCGGTGCTGTTCAACGAGGCACTGCGGGCTCAGTTTGAGGCCTTCTTCGCCCGTGAAGACAGCTTCGCCCTCGGCGTCTGTAATGGTTGTCAGATGCTGTCCCGTCTGCGGGATCTGATCCCCGGTGCCGCCCACTGGCCGGACTTCGTGCGTAACACCTCGGAGCGCTTCGAAGCCCGTTTCAGCCTGGTGGAAGTACAGGAGTCACCCAGCCTGTTCCTGTCCGGCATGGCCGGTTCTCGCCTGCCCATCGCCGTGTCTCACGGCGAAGGCCGGGTGCAGACCCTCAATGCGGACATCAATGCGATCGAGGCCAGCGGTACCGTGGCCCTGCGTTTCGTGGACAACCACGGCCAGGCCACAGAGCGCTATCCGTTCAACCCCAACGGCTCTGCCAACGGCATTACCGGTCTCAGCAACCAGGACGGTCGGGTTACCATCATGATGCCGCACCCGGAGCGGGTATTCCGCACCGTGGCCAACTCCTGGCATCCGGATGGCTGGGGCGAAGACGGCGGCTGG
Organism: Oceanisphaera sp.; assembly: GCA_041586855.1. Taxonomy (GTDB): domain Bacteria; phylum Pseudomonadota; class Gammaproteobacteria; order Enterobacterales; family Aeromonadaceae; genus Oceanimonas. The sequence continues at coordinate 1,061 of JBFGZI010000324.1, forward strand.
ATGCGCATCTTCCGCAACGCCCGTAAAAACCTCGGCTAAATTTGTAACTTGCTTCTCATAATAAAAAGCCCGCAGCGATGCGGGCTTTTTATTTCTCAACTGAGTCTGTAATATACAGAGTTCTAAAAATAACCACTTCACGCCGCCTTCGGGTGCCAGTAACCGGGCAATGAACGGCAGAGGCCGATTTCATTTACTCATTCAATTATCAGAGTACAGACATGGATCACACCTTGTTATTGAGCACGCTGAATGGCGAACACCTGGCTGGTGAAGAAAGCGTGCAGGAACTGACTATGGCCTCACTGACTCTGGCTCGGCAAATCATGCATCATACCCGCGAGGGAATAGTGCTGATGGATGCCCGGGGTCGGGTACTGGAGGTGAACCCGGCCTTCTGTCGGCTCAGCGAACTGGATGCGGCCGATATGAAAGGCCACCACCTCACCCGGATCAACGAGGAGTTGTACGGTCGACGCTACTATCGGGACATCTGGCAGCGGCTGCAACAGCAGGGAAACTGGCAGGGCGAGGTGCAGCACCATAACCGTGAAGGACAGCGGGTGACCCAACAGCTGATGTTGCATCTTATCCGGGACAAGGGCGGCCGAGTCAATCATATTATCGGTATTCTGGACGACATCAGCCGGCTCCGGCGCTCGGAAGATCAACTCAGTTATCTGGCGCATCACGATATTCTGACCGGTACTGCCAACCGTGCCTTTCTGCTGAGCTGGTTCGACAAGATCAAGCTGGCCCTGCAGCAGAAAGAGCAGCTGGCCCTGCTGTTTATCGATCTCGACCGCTTCAAGCCGATCAACGACAGCTACGGCCATGGGGTGGGCGATCAGCTGCTCAAGGCGCTGGCCGCCCGGTTGCAGGAGCAGGTCGGCCCCAATGAGCTGGTGGCACGTATCGGCGGTGACGAATTCGTGATGATATGGCGCTGTGATATCCTGACAGAGTCGGCACTGATGGACAAGGCCGGGAAGCTGCTGGAACGGATCGAGGCGCCGGTGCAGGTTGTAGGCCACGAGCTGAGTGTGGGGGCCAGCATAGGGGTCAGCCTCTATCCCGAGCACGGGGTCGAGCTCGAGACCCTGCTGCGCTATGCGGACACCGCCATGTATGAGGCCAAGACCTATAGCAAGTCTCGAGTCTGTCTGTTCGACCGGGCTCGTTTTGCCCGGCTGGAACTGCAGCAATGGCTGGCTGGAGACTTGCCCCAGGCCATAGAGAGTGGACACCTGTATCTGGAGTTCCAGCCCTCCCTGGCACTGGACACTCATCGATGGAACAGCCTGGAGGCCTTGCTGCGCTGGCGCCATCCGGAGCTGGGCGTACTCTACCCGGCGCAGTTTTTGCCGGCGGTGGGGGCAGCGGGCCTGTGGAGCCGGCTGGCCGACTGGGTGTTTGGCGAGGTGGTGGGACAGATCCGGAGCTGGCAGCAGGCACATGACTGGCAGGGACGGGTCAGCATCAACCTGAGCGGCCTGGAGTTGGAGCAGCAGCGGGCCGAGCAATGGCTGGCGCAGCTTTCGCGGCAAGGGGTGAGCCCCGAGCATGTTATTCTGGAGGTACGCAGTGATTTCATGATGCGCCGCAGCGAGTCTCTGCTGGATGTACTGAACCGTTTCAGATCCGCCGGAATGGGGGTGTATCTGGATAATGTCGGCGAGGGGCGATTCAACTTCGGCAAGCTCAGGAAGCTGCCGATAGACGGTATCAAGCTGGACCGCAGCCTGATGTCCGAACAGTTCGATGCGCTGGATCAGTCGGTGATCCGCTCCTTGCTGTTGCTGGGCAGGTCGCTGGACATAGCGGTGATCGCCTGCGGGGTGGAGACCGA
>JBFGZI010000325.1:0-2897 GCA_041586855.1 Oceanisphaera sp.
AAGGAGCCGATGGAGCTGTTCAAGCAGTTCCGCGGCCGGGAGCCGAAAATCGACGCCCTGTTGCGGCATTCGGGCATTACCGCCTGAAGATGAAGACGGGCCGAACACAGGCTCGTCCTCTGTCGTATACTTGACGACAATGATGCAACTTTTTCCAAACGGCTGGCCCTGACGCCAGCCGTTTTCAATGGTAATTCTCGATGAGTGATAATCGGATCCCGCTGCGTGTCGAGCTGGAAGATACAAGCCTGCAGCATGAAGCCGCGCGACTGACGCAGGCCATGCAGGGGGTAAGTGCAAAAGCCCCCTTCGCCCTGGTGCTGACCGGAGGGCGGCTGGAGCTGCGTAAACTGGACGAGCCGAAACTGGGCGCCATCTATGTGGATCTGGCGGAGGGGGCGGTGGCGCACCGGCGCAAGTTTGGTGGTGGCCGTGGCCAGAGCATAGCCAGAGCCGTGGGGCTCAAGCACGGTCATACGCCGAGCGTGGTGGACGGCACCGCCGGCCTGGGGCGCGATGCCTTCGTGCTGGCCTCGCTGGGCTGCGAAGTGACCCTGTGCGAGCGTCATCCGGTGGTGCATGCCCTTCTGGCCGATGGCCTGCGCCGGGCGGCGCAGGACCCGGATATCGGTGATTGGGTGGGCGAACGGCTGAAACTACTGCCCTTCGGTCAGACCCTGGCAGACATAGAGCGGCAGCCGGACGTGGTGTACCTGGATCCCATGTTCCCTCACAAGAAGAAGGCGGCGCTGGTCAAGAAAGAGATGCGGGTGTTTCATTCGCTGGTCGGCCCCGACCAGGACGCCGACGCCCTGCTGCCGCTGGCGCTGCAACTGGCCCGGGCGCGGGTGGTGGTGAAGCGACCCGGCTACGCGGGTTTTCTCAACGAGGTGAAACCTTCGGCCCAGATCGAAACCAAGAACAACCGTTTCGACCTCTATATCAAGCAGGCGCTGTAATACCTATCCCATTAAAAAAAATGATCTATTTTATTTCTGTACTAATGTCGAACAAAGCGCCTGCCCCAGCGACCCGCTTCAAGCACCTCCCTGTGACGCTCAACACATGACATCCCTGTCATGTGATGGTCGCTGGAGCAGATCCCTTTGTCCTCCTTGATGCTACAGAGTCGCCTGTTGGCCTGTCTGCGGATAACTCGGTATTCCAGAAGAGACAACAGAGAACGGCTCCCACGACCGTGACATGCCAGGGATGGCATGTCCGAGCTTACAGGGATGTACTCGTAGCGTGTCGAGGGAGGCGGCTCTGTTGCCTCTGGTCTGGGGCCTTAATATGACCAAATCATTACTGGGATTGGTATAAACCGGGCCGTGCGGATTTATTTTGTTTAGATTATGCTAATTTAATAATCTGATGCGGGAGTATGATGCAATGACGGGACACAAGGCACCCCAGGTAAAGGCGTTTCTGGAACCAGACAGCGAAACCTTCAGTTATGTGGTGTACGACCGGCCGGATGGACAGGCGGTGGTGATCGATCCTGTGCTGGACTTCGACTATGCCTCCGGTCGTACCCGCACGGACTCGGCGCAGCAGTTGCTGGACTTTGTGCGTAAGCAGCGGCTGACCGTAGCCTGGATTCTGGAAACCCACGCCCACGCGGATCATCTGTCGGCGGCGCCCTTTATACGGGAGCAGCTGGGCGGAAAGATTGCCATCGGCGAAAAAATCATCGAAGTGCAGGCCATTTTCCGGGATGTATTCGAGCTGGAACCGACCTTTTTGCCCGATGGCAGCCAGTTCGACCACCTGTTTGCCGACGGCGACACCCTGGGGGTCGGCGAGCTTAATATCCGGGTGATGCACACCCCCGGCCATACCCCGGCGGATCTGACCTACGTCATCAACGAACAGGCGGCTTTTGTGGGCGATACCCTCTTCATGCCCGACGTGGGCACAGCCCGTTGCGATTTTCCCGGTGGCAGCGCGAGCCGGCTGTATCAATCTATTCAGCGCCTGCTGGCGTTGCCGGAGAGCACCGACATTCATGTCTGTCACGATTACCCCAAGCCCGGCCGGGATCACCGCCATGGCACCACTGTGGCCGAGCAGCGCCGGCATAACATTCATGTACGCGACGGCATCGATGAGGCGAGCTTTGTCCGTATGCGGCAAGAGCGGGACGCCACCCTGAGCATGCCCCGGCTGATCCTGCCGGCCATTCAGGTCAACATTCGCGCCGGTCAGATGCCGCCGGCAGACGAGCAGGGCAGGGTGTTCCTGAAAATCCCCGTTAATCAGCTGTAGAGCACGACGGCAGCGAGCTCACGGTCTGCATCAGTTGTTCATGCAGTGGTTGAGCCATCAGCGGCTGGGGATCGATCAACTCCAGTCTGCCTTCCTTCTGGGGGGCTATGCGGTAGACGCTGAGCTGCTCATCCACCTTGTTGAAGGCGCGCCAGCCGTCTTCTACCCGCAATACCGCCTTGAGCCGGGCCACCTTCAGCTCGCGGCAGAAGGCTTCCAACGCCGGTAAGTCGAAACACACCTCGTCGAGAAAACGCCAGCCAATCGAATAGTGGTCCTGACCGTGGTTGCTGTAGCGGCGCCAGGGCTGGCTGCGGCTGAGCCGGGGGCCCGAGTCGGCAATCAACGGACGGGCGGTGTTATTGGCGTGGGCCTGTGGGCTCCTGGCCCTGCGTTCGGCATGGTGCGGCTGTTGCAGCCAGCTAATGTCCAGTTGCCCCTGAGTCACCGCCACCAGCTGCTGGGGCGGCTGATTCCGGCCTATGCCTAGGCGCAGGGCCTCAAGTTGATCCGGCTCGCAGAGTTCGGTCTTGTTGGCCACTATGATGTCGGCCAGTGCCAGCTGATCCCGATAGGTGTCGTGCTCCTGGTAGCGTTCATCGACCCACTGGCGCGGGTCCACCACACAG
>JBFGZI010000326.1:0-2856 GCA_041586855.1 Oceanisphaera sp.
ACGGCGAAGCGTTTGAATTGGCCGAACAGGGCGTTGACGCTGGCATACCAGGCCATGTGGGCGGCGGTGTGGGTGAACTGATAGGGGCCGGCCACGTCACCGGCGGCATAAATATTGGGATACAGGGTTTCGAGATAGTCGTTGGTGGTGACGGTGCGATCCGTGGGTATGCCCAAGGCTTCCAGCCCGTAGCCCTGTAACCGCGCCTTGCGACCCAGCGCCAGCAGCAGATCGTCGCATTCCAGCATGACTTCCTGGTCCTGATGGGTCGCAAACAGCCGGATACCATCGGCGCCTTGCTCTACCCGCTGGGGGCCGTGGTCGGTCAGTACCCGCACGCCATCTGTGGTAAGGGCCTGTTTGACCCAGTCACTCACTTCCGGGTCTTCTTTCGGCATCAGACGCGGATTGCGTTGTAGCAGGGTGACCTCGGAACCCAGCCGGGCAAAGGTTTGCGCCAGCTCGCAGCCGATGGGACCGCCGCCCATCACCAACAACCGCCTGGGCGGTGTGTCCCGCTCGGTCATGCTGTCCCACAGGGTGTCGCTGGTCAGGTAACTCACCTCATCCAGCCCGGGTATCGGCGGCACAGCGGCGCTGGCACCGGCGGCGATGATGATGCTGCGGGCGGTCAGCCGTTGCCTGGTGCCGTCATTAAGGCTGACTTCCACTGTCCAGGGATCCACCAGTTTGCCGTGGCCCTGAAGCACTTCCACCCCCAATTTGGTGTAGCGTTCAACGCTGTCATGAGGCTCAACCTTGAGGATGATAGCCTGCACCCGATTCATGACCTGTTTAAAGCTGAATTCAGGTGTGGTGCTGGTCAGGCCGTATTGCTCGGCGTGGCGCATCTGGTGGGCCAGTTTGGCGCTGCGGATCAACGCCTTGCTCGGCACGCAGCCGGTGTTGAGACAATCGCCGCCCATCTTGTCGGCTTCAATCAGCGTGACTCTGGCCTTGACCGCCGCGGCTATGTAGGCGCTGACCAGACCGGCGGCACCGGCGCCGATCACGATGAGGTTGCGATCGAAATGGCGGGGTTTGTTGAAGCCGCTATACACCCGGCGGCGCTGCACCAGGCGCAGCAGGGCGCGAGCCAGCAGCGGGAATATGCCGAGCAGGGCGAAGGATGCCAACAGCGCCGGTGACAGTATGCCGCCAAGACTCTCGATGGCGGCGAGCTGGGTACCGGCGTTTACGTACACCAGGGTGCCGGGCAGCATGCCGAGCTGGCTCACCCAGTAGAAGGTGCGGGCGGGCAGGGCGGTCAGCCCCAGAAGCAGGTTGATGATGAAGAAGGGGAATACCGGCACCAGACGCAGGGTAAACAGATAGAAGGCGCCGTCGCGGCTGATGCCCCGGTCGACGGCCTTGAGCCGGTCGCCGAAGCGTTGCTGCACCTGTTCCCGCAACAGAAAACGGGACACCAGAAAGGCCAGGGTGGCGCCGATGCTGGAGGCAAACGACACCAGCACCAGCCCCTGCCAGACGCCGAAGAAGGCACCGGCGGCCAGGGTCATGATGGCGGCGCCGGGCAGCGACAGCGCCGCCATCACCACATAGAGTACAAAAAAGCCGGTGGCCATCAGCCAGGGTGATTCGGCCCGCAGCGTGGCAATCTGCGCCTGTTGTTGTTTCAGGGCTTCCAGGGTAAACCAGTCGCCCAGATCGAAGATGAAAAACAGGGCGACCAGCAGCAACAGCAGGGTAAGCAGCAGGGGTTTGCGCATAAGAAATCCTTTTTATGGCGATGAGGCGACTTGAGGCGACAGGGCGCCGGTGATCATGATGAAGGTTATGCACAGAGTCGCAAGAGGGCAGCCCATTATTACAGCGGGTTCTCCCGGGCCGCCCTTACCGGGCTATTCCCACACCAGGGTGTGCGGATAAAAGGCATACCAGGCAAACCAGTAACCCGGCTGCCCGGTCAACGGCTCGCCCTTGTCGTTGATGAACTGCGGCTGACCATTGCGGTCGGTGTCGATACGGATGCGCTCACCGCCCAGGGTGTCGTACAGCGGCGGGGCCTGGTTACGCAGGGCCCGGTGGGGATAGGCCTTGGCCTCGCCGTTGATCACGATCCCGGTGACCATTTCCTTCAGGGGCAGGGCCCGGCTCAGGTTGCGAATGGGAAACATCAGCGCGTTACGGCGGGCATATTCCCGGTAGGGGTCGCGCCCGTAGTTGCGGAAATAGCCGGTATCGGCGGACAACACCCTGGTATCGGGATGCGCCTGGCGCCAGTCCTGCCAGGAGGTAAGCGACAACGGCAGCGTCGGCAGGGTCTGGCCCTTCATCGGGCCGGTCACGGCCTGAGCCAGCACCTGGGACCAGAGGGATTCGGTCTGACGGTCGTAGAGCAGCACGTTGCTGTTGTACAGCAGGCCAGAGACCCCGAATTGCAGGGGCCGGCCCCGGTGCTCGGCCACCAGTACCACGGCGGTGGCACAGAGCGGGCAATAGGTCACGGCCACGGCCTGGCCAGCTATGTGATCGTTCACCACCTCATGCCAGTTGAGAATGGCCACCGGGTAGGCCCTGGCCTCACCCCTGTATTCCACTCCTATCACCTCGTCCCGGGGCGCCAGTATGTTGTCGGCCTGGCTGGCATCGATAAAGCCGGGCTTGTCGATGGCGGGAATGCCGTCCCGGGGCGGACCGCCCGGCAGTATTTCTGCTACCGGAATCAGAGCGTCGTCCAGATTAAAGCCGTTAAGGCGAGTCTGGGCCTGGCCGGGGGTGCCCCATAGTAACAAGCCCAGTATGAGCAGCCAGAGCCGGCATGATCCGAGCGGTGTTGCGAACCAGCCGGGCCGGGCAGAGATGGCGTTTGACATGATGTGCCTCCTGTTCAGC
>JBFGZI010000327.1:0-2853 GCA_041586855.1 Oceanisphaera sp.
AGAACGCATAGCTGGCTAAATCGTTTCCGACGCATCCTGATCCGCTGGGAACGAAAAACAGAGACGTATCTGGCTATGCTGCAGTTGGCCTGCGGCATCATCACTTGGCGAGCCACAGGCCTACTGGAATAGGTTCTTAATCAGTTTGGTATAAGCCGCCATGGACTCCGGCCTTCGCCGGAGAGACTATTCTTCCCGCTTCCCGCTTCCCGCTTCCCGCTTACGGCTTTCTCGCCTGCTTCAGTTGATACAGCAGCGCCAGCGCCTGGCGCGGGCTCAGCTCATCCGGCTCTACTTCATCAAGTAACAATAACGCAGGATCCGGTTCCGCTTCTGTTTCGAACAGCGGCAGCGACGGCTGCGGATCCTCATGGTGCGCCGGGATCGGGTTAGCCGTTGCATTGTGGCCTTGTTGTGCCTTCTCCCGGGGTTGATGCCCGCTTTCCAGTTCGCTCAGCTTCTGCCTGGCCAGGGTCAGCACAGCTCTCGGCACCCCCGCCAGGGCGGCGACCTGCAAACCGTAAGAGCGGCTGGCCGCCCCTTCCTGCACTGCATGCATGAAGGCGATGGTGTCTTCGTGCTCGACCGCATCCAGATGCACGTTGGCCACCTCGGGCCACAAGCCCGCCAGCTCGGTCAGCTCGAAGTAATGGGTGGCGAAGAGGGTGTAGGCATGCAGCCGGTTGGCCAGCGCATCGGCGCAGGACCAGGCCAGGGCCAGGCCGTCGTAGGTGCTGGTGCCCCGGCCGATTTCATCCATCAGCACCAGGCTGTGGCGGCTGGCGTTGTTGAGGATATTGGCGGTTTCGGTCATCTCCACCATGAAGGTGGAGCGGCCCGAGGCCAGATCGTCCGAGGCGCCGATACGGGTAAAGATGCGGTCAACCTTGCCGATACGGGCACGCTGGGCCGGCACGAAAGAGCCGATATAGGCCATCAGCACGATCAGTGCCGTTTGCCGCATATAGGTGGACTTACCGCCCATATTCGGCCCTGTGATCACCAGCATCTTGCGCTGCTCCGACATCAACAGCGGGTTGGCGATAAAGGGCTCCGTCATCACCTGCTCTACCACCGGATGGCGACCTTCTTCGATGTCGATCACCTCGTCGCCGGTCAGTTGCGGGCGGCAGTAATTCAGGCTTTCGGCCCGCTCGGCCAGGTTGGCGAACACATCCAGTTGGGCCAGGGCGATGGCGCTGTGCTGCAACGGCTGCAGTTGTTCCAGCAATCGGTCCAGCAGTGCCTCGTACAATTTCTTTTCCAGCGCCAGGCCCTTGCTCTGGGCGTTGAGCACCTTGTCTTCGTACTCTTTCAGCTCTGGGATGAGGTAGCGTTCGTTGTTCTTCAGGGTCTGGCGGCGCACATAGTGCACCGGTACCAGATGGGCGCTGGCCCGGCTGACCTCGATATAGAAGCCGTGTACCCGGTTATAGGCCACCTTCAGGGTGGAGATGCCGGTGGCGGCCTTTTCCCGGGCTTCCAGCTCTTCCAGGTAACGGTGGGCACCGGCGGCCAGCTCGCGCAGTTCGTCCAGCTCGGGGCTGAAACCATCGCGTATGACGCCGCCATCACGGATCAGTACCGGCGGGGTATCGACCACAGCTCGCTCCAGCAACTCGGCCAGCTCTGGAAATTGGCCGATGCGAGCGGCCAGGGCGTCCAGGCAGGAAGGGGGGGCGTCGCTCAGCAGGGCCTGAATATCGGGCTGGGCCTGCAACGCGGCGCGCAGCCGGCTCAGATCCCGGGGGCGGGCCGAACGCAACGCCAGCCGCGCCAGCACCCGCTCCATGTCGCCGACCTGGCGCAGGGGCTGACGCAGCTCTTCATGGCGGCCCTGATCCATCAGCAGGGCAATCATGTCCTGACGCCGGTTGAGCTCTTCGATATCGCGGCTGGGCTGGTGGATCCAGCGTTTGAGCAGGCGGCTACCCATGGGAGTAGCGGTGTTGTCCAGCACCTCGGCCAGGGTATTCTCCATGGTGCCGGACAGGTTCAGGGTCAGCTCCAGGTTGCGGCGCGTGGCGGCATCCATGATCACCATGTCCTGACTGCGCTCCAGACTCACGCTGCCGATATGGGGCAGGGCGGTGCGCTGGGTGTCTTTTACATATTGCAGCAGACAACCGGCGGCACAAAGCGCCGTGGTCGACTGTTCGACACCGAAGCCCACCAGATCCCGGGTGCCGAACTGCTGGCACAGCAGATGACGGGCGGTGCCCAGATCGAACTCCCATTCCGGCCGGCGACGCAGCCCCTTGCGTTGCTCGATAATCGGATACCAGTGAAAGCCTTCCGGATACAGCAGTTCGGCGGGCTGGGTGCGCTGCAGCTCGGCGACCAGCGCCTCTTCGGTGTCGAACTGGTTGAGCACGAAGCGCCCGGTGCTGACATCTATGATGCCGTAACCGAACTGCTGACCATCGTGATACACAGCCGCCAGGCAGTTGTCCTGCCGGTCGGCCAGCAGCGCCTCGTCCGACAGGGTGCCGGGGGTAATAATACGCACCACCTGGCGCTCCACCGGCCCCTTGCTGGTGGCCGGATCGCCAATCTGCTCGCAAATGGCCACCGACTCGCCCATCTGTACCAGCCGCGCCAGATAGTTTTCCGCCGCATGATGGGGCACCCCGGCCATGGGAATGGCGTTGCCGCCGGACTTGCCGCGCTTGGTCAGGGAAATATCCAGCAGGCGCGAGGCCTTTTTGGCATCGTCGTAGAACAGTTCATAAAAATCGCCCATGCGGTAGAACAGCAGTATGTCCGGATGCTGCGCCTTCAGTGCCAGGTACTGCTGCATCATGGGAGTATGTTGGGTGTTGTCTTGATTCATAGTTAAATCAATACCTTATA
>JBFGZI010000328.1:0-2848 GCA_041586855.1 Oceanisphaera sp.
GGCACCAGCATGGGCGCCTATGTGGCCGGCATGTATGCCCTGGGGCTGGATGCCACCGAGCTGGAGCAGCAATTGCTGGCGCTGGACTGGAATCAGGGCTACCAGGACAAGGTGGGACGGGACCAGCTGTCGCTCCGGCGCAAGCGCCAGAACGACGAGTTTTTGCTGCGTACCGATATCGGCATCGATCAGAACTGGCAGCTGAGTCTGCCTGATGGCTTCTTTCAGGGCCAGGCCATGGGGGCGTTGCTGCGAAAGAGCACCCTCAATCTGCCGGGCCTGCACAGCTTCGACGATCTGCCCATCCCTTTTCGTGCCGTGGCCACCGACATGGAAACCGTGACCCCGGTGGTACTGAAAGAGGGGCACCTGGCGACGGCGATGCAGGCCTCCATGTCGGTGCCCGGGGTGCTGCAGCCGGTGGAAATCGACGATCATTTGCTGGCCGATGGCGGCGTGGTCAACAACATGCCGGTGGACGTGGCGCATTCGATGGGAGCCGACATAGTGATAGCGGTGGATATCGGCGATGCCATGCTGTCCCGAAAACAGCTGGACGGCGCCCTGGCCATGGTCAGCCAGCTGACCAACTACCTGACCCGCTCCAGCACCGAGCGCCAGATTGCCCTGATGTCGGCGGATGATATTCTGATCACCCCGGCTATAGAGGGTATCGGTGTCGGCGATTTCGAGTTGATGCCCGAAGCCATCCGCCGGGGCGAGGCGGCAGCACTTGCCTTGCTGCCCCGGTTGCAGGAACTGGCACTGAGCGAAGCAGATTACTACGCCTACCAGTCCGGCAAGCTCGACCGGCGGGCGCAGTTGCAACGCTCCGACGCCGTCTATCTGGACCGGATTGAAGTCAGAAATCGCTCCAAACTCAGCGAGAAGGTGGTTCGCGATGTGCTGGGGGTGGTGCCGGGCCAGTTCCGTCAGACGGAGGATCTGGAAGACGGGGTGCGCCGGCTCTACGCCCTCGATGCCTTCGAACGGGTCAGCTACCGCATCGAAGAAGAGGAGGGCGAGCAGGTGCTGACGGTGCAGACCAGCGAAAAAGGCTGGGGGCCTGGCTTTGTCGATCTGAAGTTTGCGCTGGAAGACGACTTCTCCAATCAATCAAACTATGAAATCGGTGCCCAGTTCCGCCGCACCAATATCAACATGCTGGGTGGCGAATGGCTGGTGGAGACCACCCTCGGCAGCAACAAGCGGCTGGCGTCCGAAATCTACACCCCGATAGTGACCGACTACGATGCATTCTGGAAGCTGCGTGGTGAGTATGAACAGCGCCGCCGCAGCTTCTTCTTCGATCCTGACGATCCTCAGTCCGATCTGTTCCGACCGCTGACCAACCTGGAGTTCGATTATTCGACCTGGCGCCTGAACACCGAGCTGGGCTACAACCTGCGCCCCTGGAGCGAGCTGGCGCTGGGCGTGCAGGGGCTGGTGGGCGACATAGAGGCGCGCAATATCGATCAACGGCTGCAAGTCGACTCGTTCGGCCCTTATCTGCGTTTCGGTTACGACACCCTGGATAACGTCTTTTTCCCCACCCGCGGCGCGGCGGTGGAATTACAGCTGGGTTATTATCGCAACAGTCTGGAAGTCGACGGTGGCAGAGAGAGCATCACAGGCCTGGATTACGAGCTGGAATTACTCAGACCCTACCGGCATGACCGTCATACCTTTATCGGCAAGCTGGCCCTGGGTGGCTCCAGTGCCGAACAGGAAGTACCGGTGTTTGCCCGCAGCCTGGGCGGCCTGTTCAATTTGTCCGGTTATCAGCGTGATCAGCTCAACGGGCGCTACAGCGGCTTTGGCGGCCTGCTTTACCACTATCGCTGGTTTGACAACGACTTCGGCGCCTTCCGCTCGCCGGTCTATCTGGGCGGCTCTCTGGAGCGGGGCGGGGTCTGGAATACCGGCGCCGAGGTCAGCTGGGAGTCGGCATTGACCGCCGGCAGTGTTTTCATCGGTGTCGACACCAACTGGGGCCCCTTGTATCTGGCTTATGGCCAGGGTGAAGGAGATAAAAGCAGTGTTTATCTGTATTTCGGCAATCTGTTCAGTTTCTGATGATTTCCGTTGTTAATGACTTGTGTAGCGAGCGGGAAAGGGAAGAGGTTATAGGGTTAATTATTTTAAAAACATCGACTTAGTCTCGTATTCGACCAAAGGTCAAGGGGGCTAGATTTTAATTTACGGTTAAAACTTATATACTGCTGCGGCATCCGCGAGGGACCAGTCCCCAGCAAGGAGGCCCCCACAAGGATATTTCCGCCCTAGGTGGCGAATGATAATAAGAGGATACAGTCGTGCTTGAAGCCTATCGTAAACACGTCGAAGAACGTGCCGCCGAGGGAGTGGTTGCCAAACCCCTCGACGCAGAGCAAGTTGCCGCCCTGGTTGAATTACTCAAGAATCCCCCTGCCGGCGAAGAATCCTTCCTTTATGAATTACTGTCTAACCGTATCCCCCCGGGTGTTGATGAAGCCGCTTATGTAAAAGCCGGTTTTCTGGCGGCCGTGGCCAAGGGTGAAGTGAGTTCACCTGTGGTATCTGCCGAGCAGGCCACCGAACTGCTGGGCACCATGCAGGGCGGTTACAACATAGCCCCCCTGGTCGAGCTGCTGGACGTGGACGCCCTGGCGCCGATCGCTGCCAAGGCCCTGAGCCACACCCTGCTGATGTTCGACGCCTTCCACGATGTGGACGAAAAAGCCAAGGCCGGCAATGCCTTCGCCAAACAGGTGATGCAGTCCTGGGCCGAGGCCGAATGGTTCCTGGAGCGCGCGCCCCTGGCCGACAAGATCACCATGACCGTATTCAAGGTGCCGGGCGAAACCAA
>JBFGZI010000329.1:0-2844 GCA_041586855.1 Oceanisphaera sp.
AAGCGCTGCCCTGCGGGTTCGGCTAAACGCGTTTTTCTCTTTGTTGAGAGGGCTTTGCTTAGAACGACTAGGCTACACCCCTCTCGCCGCGATAAAAACGCGTTTAACTCGAACAAAATTTAACCGCGAAAGGTCAACAGAGCCTAGACCGCCATTGACGGTGTGGCCGCTTCTTCCTCTTCCTGCCGCTGTTGTGCCGCCAGTGACGAGCGAGCCAGCTGGCTGAAATAGCGGCTTTGCTCCTGGCTGAGCGGAGTCTGTTGCCAGTGGTGCGTCAGCTCGGTGGCCCGGCCCTGCATCCAGTGGGTGTAATCCTGATTTGTGGCCGTCATCTGCTGCAGAATGCGGGCCGAGGGAGTGAGTTCGGGCTCTTGCAGCAGCGGCTTGTAGTGCTGTACCGCATCACGGTAGCCGCTACCGGCCTGGTCCAGCAGCCGGGCAATGGCGTCCAGCTCGGCAAAGAGTTGCTCGCCCCAGGCGGTGCGGCTGAGTTCGCCGCTGGCGGTTTCGAGTCGCAGATCGGGCCGGCGGCCCTGCTCGGTCACTAGGGTGTGGTTGCGGGCCAGCCGCCGTTGCTCCTGTTCGCCGATTTCCGGGCTGTCCTGCAGCAGGCAGAACAGCAGAAAGGTATCCAGAAAACGGACCTGGGTGTCATCGATGCCCAGCGGCAGCAGGGGGTTGATGTCCAGGTTGCGCACTTCTATGTATTCCACCCCCCGGTCTGCCATGGCCTGCAGCGGTGTTTCTCCGGCATGGGTGACCCGTTTGGGGCGAATATCGCTGTAATACTCGTTTTCTATCTGCAGGATATTGTCGTTCAGCTGGCGGACTTCGCCGTTTACCTCGACTCCGATGCGGGTATAGGGTGCATGAGGGGTATTCAGGGCCCGGGTCAGATCCCGGCTGTATTCCGTCAGGCTGTTGGTGCTGATGTGCAGGCTGGCCTGGGCGTCGTTCTGATAACCGAGGCCGCTCATGCGCAACGAAGTGGCGTGGGGCAGATAGAGGGTATCGGTGCCCAGGCTTGCCAGCTGGTGCGGGCGGCCATCCATAAAGGAGCGGCTGAGCGCGGGCGAGGCGCCAAACAGATAGAGCAGCAGCCAGCCGTAGCGGCGGAAGTTGCGGATCAACGCAAAGTACTGGGCCGAGCGAAAGTCGGCCAGCGAGTCCTGGCTGCCCAGCAACTGCCGGTAGCCTTGCCAGAAGCTGTCGGGCAGAGAGAAGTTGAAGTGGATGCCGGCAATGCTTTGCATGATGCGGCCATAGCGTACATCCAGACCCCGGCGATAGGTGTGCTTCATCCGGCCCGAACGGGAAGTGCCGTATTCGGCGATGGGCACGCTGTCGTTACCCTGCAGGGCGCAGGGCATGCTGGCGGGCCACAAGCGTTCGTCCGCCAGCTGGGTGGCGGTATAACGGTGCAGCTGTTCCAGAAAGCCAAGCGTCTCGCCAATGTGCTCGCCGGCAGGGGTAATAAATTCCAGCAGCGACTCGGAATAGTCGGTGGTGATATGCGGGTGCGTGAGCGCCGATCCCAGGGTGGTCGGATGAGGCCTTTGTGCCAGCCGGCCCTGGGGAGTGACCCGCAGGGCTTCTTTTTCGATGCCGCGCCGAATATGGGCCAGCGGCCGGACAAGATCGGCGGCGGCCAGCTGTGACAGGCGCGGAGTAAGGGATGGCGTCATAAGAACCTCTGTATCAAGTCAATCAATCAGGCCAATCGGCCTTACTCTTTTTTACGAACCCGTTTTACGAACCCGGTATCGCCGGCCGGCATTATATTTCCTCTGCGTTCAGAGATAATGACCCGACGGTGCAAATGACTTTTGATTGTCAGTAACAATTTGGGACCTGGCTGGGTGTGATTATGACAAACAGCCGTCTTTGGGGGTGAGGGCGGGCGGAAGCTCGGTTTCTTCCAGCGCTTCCAGCAGGTTGATTTCGATGGTGCGCGACAGGGCGCTGAGCGGCAGATCGTTGGCGGCCAGACCAAAGGGCTCTTCCAGCTCTTCACTGAGGGCATCCAGGCCGAAAAAGGTATAGGCGATCACGGCACACACCAGGGGGGTGACCCAGCCCAAAGAAGAAACCAGGCCAAAGGGCAACATAAAGCAATACAGGTAGGTGGTGCGGTGCACCAGCAGGGTATAGGCAAACGGCAGTGGCGTATTCTGAATGCGCTCGCAGGCGGCCAGCACGCCGGTCATGGAGGTGAGCCGTTCGTCCATGCTCTGCACCAGAAACTCCGATAATAACCGCTCGCGCCGACTGTAACCGATCTTCTTTCCCATCAGCCGCAGCAGGCACTCGGGCAGGTTTTGCGCCTGGCGCAGGCTGGCATGATGCTCCGGCTCGACAAAACGGTCGACGTCCTGCCAGGGCGAGGTATCACGCAGCCGATGGCGCAAGGCGTGGGTAAAGGCGATGGTCAGGTGGATCATGCGTCTTTGGGTATGCCGTCCGGTCTCGGTTTCCTGATCCATAAAGGAGATCACCTGGCGGGCCAGGCTGCGGGCATCAATGATCAACTGGCCCCATTGTTCCCGAGCCTCCCACCAGCGTTCATAGCTGGCGTTGTTGCGAAAGCCGAGAAACAGCGACAGGGCGACCCCGAGCAGGGTGAAGGGGGCCGTGCTGTAAGAAGAGAAAAAACCGGGATACCAGTGCTGAATAGCGGCGATGACAATACTGAGCAGGGTGATCAGCAAAATCTGGGGATAAATCTGCGGGATAACGGAGCCACGCAGGGTAAAGAACAGCCTGAACGCATGCGTTTTTTGTCGAACGATCATGCCATCCTCCGAGTGGTGGTGAGTGATAAATGCTGAAAGTCATTCAAGTGTA
>JBFGZI010000330.1:0-2834 GCA_041586855.1 Oceanisphaera sp.
GATCATGGTCGATATATCTCGTCAACGTTGTATGCTCCGAGTCGTGACGTTATTGTCAACTGGCTGTACAAAAACTTGCCATTGGCAGAACAGAAAAACTTTCAGCAGCAACGCCAAAGACAACTGCAAAAAGGGCGGCTTGAATTAAAAGAGCTGGCATTGGATGGCTACCCGACCGAGTTATCGTTTGGCCAGCAGGCATTGAATAATTATCTGCAAGAGCCCGATGAAGGCTATTACATCAAATCCCCCAAGTCTTTCCTGGGTGCGACGGGCTTGCTGCCACAACAGGTCGAATTGTTTGAAGACATTGTTGCGGCCATGATGAGCAACGTAAAAACGCTCACCGAAGCGGCTCTCGGAAGAAGTGTCAGCCAAACGGTGATTGGTCGCCCGGTCAACTTTCAGGGGTTACGTGGTGAAGAGAGCAACCGGCAGGCACTGCAAATACTGACCAACGCCGCCAGGCGCGTCGGCTTTAAAGACGTTGAATTTCAATTTGAACCCGTTGCCGCCGGCTTTGAGTATGAAGCCAGCCTGAATAAAGAAACCCGGGTGCTGGTGGTCGATATCGGCGGTGGAACCACCGATTGCTCCATGCTGTTGATGGGGCCGAAACAGGCGGTTTCACAAGACAGAAGCGGTGACTTGTTAAGCCACACCGGCGAACGTGTTGGCGGTAATGATTTTGACATCGCCTTTGCACTCAAAGGTATCATGCCCAGCTTTGGTCTGGACAGCCTGTTGAAAACCGGTAAGCCCGTGCCGGCCAATAGTTATTCGCAGGCAGTGTCCATTAACAACATACATAACCAAACCGAATTTTACAGTGCCGCCAATGGCCGGTTTTTAGAACAGCTGGTCCGAGATGCAGAGCAGCCCGAGCTGTTATCGCGTTTGTTAACCGTGCAAAAAAACAAACTCAGCTACCGTGTGGTCAACGCGGCGGAGCAAAGCAAAATTGCCCTGACGGATCACAGCGAGCAGCTCGTCGACTTGTCCGATATAGATAAGGGCTTGACCGTTAACCTGGATAGAGACGGCTTTGCCAGGGCCTGCCACCGTGAACTGAGTACCATCACCACGCTGATGACCGATGCGATTGCTCAGGCCAATTGTCAGCCGGATGTGGTATTCGTTACCGGCGGTACCGCCAAGTCACCGGTGTTGAACCGGTTCTTGCAACAGCAGTTTCAGCATACGCCCATCGTGATCGGTGACCATTTCGGCAGCGTCACCGCCGGCCTGACCCGTTGGGCCAGGACCATTTTTTCATAAGAATAAAATCGCCAGGGTTCAGGGCAGTCAACATGTATCAGCGCTCAATGTTGATTGCCTTAAGTGCGCGTGCAGCGCCTTGTTGGACTGAACAATCTGGCGCTGTAACCGGGGAAATCGTGAAGACATAGTGCTCATGGCCTGCCACGCTCATCTACCTTGTTCAGCGCTGTGCTTAATGCTTTGGAGGCATACGCAGCCAGGGCTTCCAGTTCGGATCCACAGTCTCCCCTGAAGCACGAACCATGCATTACCGCCAGATTCTCCGCGCCCAGCTCCTTTAACCTGCGTATCGTCGAGGCGGTATCAGGCGTCAACGCCATGGCGTGAAACGCATCCTCTGCGGCGATTGCATCCTTAACAATACTTTGGTTAGAGATGGCGGGTCCGCGTCCCAGTTGCGTGAATAAATCACCGGTAAACAGTGTTTTGGTCGTTTCCTCGTATATGAGGCCAGATTCCCATGCGTGAGGAACATGCGGGGTGTCGATATATCGCACACGCTTTCCGCCCAAGTCTAACACCTCGTTATTCGCCAATACCCTGGGTGCCCGATCGGCGAGATCATTGAGTGAAACCATGCACGCGACGGCACCATGTACGATCTCTGCCTTTGGGGCAACGCTCAGCCATTGATTCATAGAGCCGCATTCGTCTGACTCTACGTGTCCAAATGAGATCCAGCGGATGGTGTTTAGCGGCAGCACTTTTTTTGCTGCTTCCGAAACCAGTGGGAACAGCGCACGTCCTCCGCAATGAAACAATAATGGTTGTTCAGCCTTGATGAGGTATTGATTGAATGTGAATCCATTGGGCGGCAAATCAGTCGTAAACGTCGAAAGACGGAAGATACCGTCGGCTATCTCGTCAATTCTGGTTTCCATTATTGCATCCTCAGAAAGGCAATTTCTTGCGAGAGATAATTCTGGCTGGAATGGGGTGTTCCACTATTTAACGTGAAGCCAAGCTGCGCTTGATGCTGGTCAGGCGGCAACAGGCTACCGTTCTTAACGTTCAAGACCTTATTTTAGCTGACAATGGTTCAGTCAGAGGTCACCGCCAATTGAAGTGGCGGCGACGGGAAGAGGCAGTGTTTGGGGCGGATAATGCCCCACTAAAGTGGGACTTGCCGGCGGGGGGGCGATATTGCTCGGGTAGCGGTCACAGGCCTGTTTGATCAGAGGAGTTCGCGGGTTACCTTGATCACGCGTCCTTCTACGGTGCGCTGTATCTTGTCTTCGATCTGGCTGCACAGCGATTCGATCTCGCGTCTCGAGGCCGCCACCACCACAAACGACCATTCGCTGGCATCGTGCCTGTTGTGTTCACCACTCTCGCAGACCGCCACCGCCGGGTTGCGCCCGAACCGTTCGTGCATGCCGCCTATACGCTGGCGTTTTTCTTTTAGAGAGCCGCATCCCGGCAGAGAAAAAGTCATGGTCAGAATACCGATATGCATGTCGTTTTCCTTACTGGCGTGCGGAATAAACTGGTCTTTGCTGAGTATTCAGACCATTCAATTGGGACAGGTACTGTAATGCAGGCTGAACACGTTA
>JBFGZI010000331.1:0-2833 GCA_041586855.1 Oceanisphaera sp.
ACTGTTCACCAAGATCTGCGCTGACTTTGAGGCTGAACTGAAAGAGATGGATGGGGAGATTGACCATGTTCACCTGCTGGTGAATTACCCGCCAAAAGTGGCGGTATCGGCGCTGGTGAACAGCTTGAAAGGGGCATCCAGTCGGGTACTTAGAAAAGAGCGGCCAGATATAGCAGCCAAGTTCTACTACAAGGGGGCGTTGTGGTCGCCATCCTACTTTGCGTCAAGCTGCGGTGGGGCTCCGATAGAGATCATCCGCCAGTACATAGAGCAACAACAAACGCCCCATTAACCACGGAACGGCTACGCCGTTCACACCTTATATCCCCGCTATGAATGGCGGGGATATAAGGTGTTTATGGTAAAATCCTCTTATTTGGGCGCTGATGTCATGACTTCGATTACCTGGCCACCCACGGCCACTCTTGCGTTTTTACAACAACGAGCCCAACTGCTGGCGCGGATCCGCAGCTTCTTTGCCGAGCGTAGTGTGCTGGAAGTCGACACCCCGACCCTGGCCAGCGCCGGCGTGACCGACGTACACCTGGACAACTTCGAAACCCGCTTCGTCGGCCCCGGCATGGCCCAGGGATTGACGCTCTACCTGCAAACCTCGCCGGAATTTCACATGAAGCGGCTGCTGGCGGCGGGCAGCGGCGCCATCTACCAGATCTGCAAGGCCTACCGTAATGAAGAGTCCGGGCGGCTGCATAATCCGGAATTTACCATGCTGGAATGGTACCGCCCCGGCTTCGATCACCACAGATTGATGGATGAAATGGCCGACTTGCTGCAGACGGTACTGGGAGGAGGTGCGCCCACGCGACTCAGTTATCAGCAGGCGTTTATCGATACCCTGGGCGTGTGTCCCCTGACCGGCTCGCTGGAGCAGCTACGAGCCGCCGGTCTGGGCCTGGGGGCGGACGACCTGGTGGCCCGTGAAGAGCACAGAGATACCCTGTTGCAGCTGCTGTTTGCATTGGGAGTCGAGCCCCGCATTGGCCAGGCCGAGCCCTGTTTTGTTTATCACTTTCCCGCCAGTCAGGCGGCACTGGCCCGGATCAGCCCGCAAGACGCCCGGGTGGCAGAGCGGTTCGAGGTTTACTTCAAAGGTATCGAGCTGGCCAACGGCTTTCATGAGCTCAGTGATGCGGCCGAGCAGCGCCGCCGGTTCGAGCAGGATAATCAGGAACGGATACGACGGGGCTTGCCGGCCCGTCCGGTGGATGAATACCTGCTGGTGGCACTGGACGCCGGGTTGCCGGACTGCGCCGGGGTGGCGCTGGGAGTCGATCGGCTGGTGATGCTGGCGCTCGGCGCCGAACGCCTGGATCAGGTGATCGCCTTTCCGGTTAACCGCGCCTGAGAACCAAGCATGAGAGTCAAGCGGGAGCTAATTGTTTTTACGGGTGGGCAGTTTGTTTTTTTCAGTCGGGTCGCGTTTACCCCTCGCCAAATAGCCCTTGCGGTCAATGTGCTTAGTGAAAAGGGATGGGCAACTGTCATTGATGGATAGTGAATGGGCTCGCTGATTTACGCTAGGTATCATTTAGGTCTTTAATTGTGGTAAGAAGTCGGTCATCACTGATGACCCCATCACGCCTGATTACATATCCGGCCAAGTGTTCTCTGCGCCGCCAGCTGTCTTCCCATACTGCGTCGAAAGACCAGATTTCATCGTCTGGCCTCGTTTTCTCGATAAAGGCCAGCCAGGCTGGATGCAGGTGACCAAAGGGGAGGGCGGGTACGGCTCCCAGTGGATCGAATACATGGTGGCGTTGCTCTATCTCTGCAATGGTTAGCCGTTGCTGCAGATTTTCAGGCTGTACAGAAAAGACTTTTTCTTCCGGGAGCGGCTCTTCTCCCTTTATGGCAACCCACAGTCGTAACAGCAGCAGTACCGGCCAGAAAGCAGCCATGAATAAGTGAAGGAGTGGTGTTAGCAGCCATCTGTCCCACCAATCGCATTCTTTATCAAAAATGCTGATGAGTATGTCTGTTTCGCCGGCTCTTGCCAGAGTGCGCTGATGACAAAGCCTCATGAGTACGATTACCAGCAAGCCCGTTAGCATGTATCCCAGCAGATAGATCATCATGGTTTGTCCTCGCCCTCGGGTGCAGTTGCCAGGGTGGTCATGGCTGCTATCGTGTAACCGCCGGAATCACTCGTGCCTGAGCCGGTACCGTTTTGCCTGACCTGGCTGTTTACCAGCTCGCCGTGAGCGAACTCCAGCAGCAGATCCTGCTCATAGCGGCTGGCATAGCCAGCGTGCACATACTCGAGCAGCTGGCCTTGCGGTATACGAATGACACCATTGTACCAGTGCGCGAATACTCGTTCAGGAAAATCCGGAAACAGGGTCGCCAGCGTCGCTTGCTTACCATTACTCAATGTGCCGTTCAGCGCTATCAGGTAGAGACGCTCGTCGATTACCTCCCAGCTCCCACGGTAGCCGCGCCACAGGGCGGTTGAGCTCGCTTGAAAATGCGGGCCACCCGATATGGTCAAGAATTGGGTCAGGGGAGTGCTGCACATGGCCAGCTGGCGGCCCTGGTAGTGGAGTGTTTCAGCGAGTTGGGCCGTCATGTTGGCTCCTGGTGGTTAGAACCTGTTGAATCTTCAACAGCATAACATCGACCCAGGCGGCCGGGAAAAGGTAAACTACTGCTTTGATTGAAAGCTGGATGATGAGGGAAGGCGTGAAGTTAACCAAACTAACTCTGCGAAACTATCGCCGATTTGAGGATTTTGAGATCACGTTCCATCCCGAGTTGACCGTGATCGCTGCACGTAATGGCCAGGGTAAAACAACGGTGCTGGAGGCCATTGCCG
>JBFGZI010000332.1:0-2827 GCA_041586855.1 Oceanisphaera sp.
CAACAGAGATCGGCTCCCACGACCGTGAAATGCCAAGGCCGAAAAATGCTCCTGCCGTTCCGGCATTCCCGCCCTCCCTGGCGGTCAGATGGCATTTCCCGAGCCCCCATGGATGGGTTCATGGCGTGTCGTGGGAGGTGACTCTGTTTCCTCTCGTGTCCAGCTTTGAAATAGATCATATTTTTATTTAGATTGGTATTAACAGGTGCGTCACGGGGAGTGTCCCGTATAGCAAAAAAAAAAGCGCTAACCCATCCAGGTTAACGCCTTTTAATTCAATGCTTTAACTGATTGTTATCAGTTCATGCCATACTTTTTGAGCTTCTTGCGCAGGGTGCCGCGGTTGATGCCCATCATGTTGGCGGCGCGGGTCTGGTTACCGCGGGTGTACTGCATGATCACGTCCAGCATGGGGGCTTCGACTTCGGCGAGGACCAACTCATACAACTCGGTTACTTCCTGACCGTTGAGCTGGGACAGGTAATTGCGCAGGGCCTGATCGACCGAGTTGCGCAGCGGGCGCTGAGTGGGCTGCTCGGAAGTCGGAGATTTAGTGGTAGTAACCAGTGCATCAGAAGTCGTAGTTTGTTCGAACATATTCAGTCGGCTCTTCTTTTGTTCGTTAAGCTATATTCGCGAAATACTGCTCCAACGAGTCGAGCTGATGCCCGGCCTCGTCGAGAGCGTTGAAATCACTGCGAAAGTCACGGCCCGCATCACTGCCTTGCAGATACCACCCCACATGTTTCCGGGCAATCCTTACGCCCATTACCTCACCATAAAACGTATGCAGTGCGGCAATATGTTCCCGGATCATCGCCCGCTCCTGGTCCTTGGGAAGCGGTGCGGGAGTAGTACCCTGTTCAAGATAGTGGCGGATTTCTCTAAAAATCCACGGCCGTCCCTGTGCAGCCCGGCCAATCATGATGGCATCGGCGCCGGTATAATCCAGTACAAAACGCGCCTTTTCCGGGCTGTCGATATCCCCGTTGGCTATCACGGGAATAGAGACGGCTTGTTTTACTGCTCTGATGGTGTCGTATTCCGCCTCACCCTTGTACATGCAGGCCCGTGTGCGGCCATGCACGGCCAGGGCCCGGATACCGCAGTCTTCGGCGATACGCGCAATGTGCACGCCGTTACGGTTGTCCGGATCCCAGCCGGTACGAATTTTCAGGGTGACCGGAACCGTCACTGCATTCACCACGGCGCTGACAATTTCTTGCACCAGCTCCGGGAATTGCAGCAGGGCGGACCCTGCCATCTTCTTGTTTACCTTCTTTGCCGGGCAGCCCATGTTGATGTCGATAATCTGCGCGCCCTGGTCCACATTGAACCGGGCCGCCTCGGCCATCAACGCCGGATCTGCCCCTGCAATCTGGACGGATCGGATACCCGTTTCCCCTTCATGGTCCATACGCCGAAGGGACTTTTCGGACTGCCACACTCTGGGGTTGGACGACATCATTTCCGACACTGCCATTCCGGCTCCCATGCGCAGGCACAGGGTACGAAAGGGTCTGTCGGTTACTCCGGCCATCGGTGCCACCAGCAGGGGGGTAGATAGTTTGTAAGGACCAATTTCCATGAGAATACGGCTATCTCGGCTCAGGGTCGCGTATCTTACGCATTTTTTCGGGGTCTGAAAAGGTCACAAATTGAGCGGCGCATAATTTTTTATAAGTCAAGACGCCGGTGCATTTTTTATGCAGTTTTGGGGCGCATCGGCGGGCATTCTGGCGTTGTCTACGTCGGCCCGCTCTGGTATGGAGCTCGCTCAATTGGTGATTTTCGGCGGTTTTATCCTGATATTGGCCAAATGTCCCCATTTGGTACCATTTTACATTACGTGGTATTGCACTGCTTGATGCAACCTGTCTGGCCTGGCGGTGCCCTGGTGGGCGCCGGCGCTTTGTCCGCAGTTTGCACAGCAATGAAAAAGCTCCCGCAGGAGCCTTTTCGATGAGCGCCTTGTCGATGAGCGCTTTACCTATGAACGCTGGCTGCTTATCAACGCTTGATACCGCTGAGCCGGGCCCAGTCTTCGCGCAGCTCGGGGTTGTCCATGCCGAACCACTGCTCGTAGACCTGATTCAGGCCCTCGGCCTGGCTTTCCAGAATGCCGGACAGGGCCAGCTTGCCGCCGGGCCTGACCAGGTTGCTGATCAGCGGTGACAGTTCCTTGAGCGGGCCGGCCAGTATGTTGGCAACCACCACGTCGGCCTTGAGGCCGTCGGGCTGATCCTGGGGCAGATAGACGCTCAGCCGGTCGGCCACGCCGTTGCGCTCGGCGTTGTCGCGGCTGGCCTGCAGCGCCTGAGGATCGATGTCGATGCCGATCACTTCCTTGGCACCCAGTTTGAGGGCCGCCAGCGCCAGAATGCCGGAGCCACAGCCGAAGTCGATCACGGTTTTATCGTTCAGGTCCTGGCCGTCGAGCCATTCCAGACACAGGGCCGTGGTGGGGTGAGTGCCAGTGCCGAAGGCCAGGCCCGGATCCAGCATCACGTTGACGGCGGTGGGGTCCGGCACATCGCGCCAGCTGGGGCAAATCCACAGCCGCTGGCCGAAGCGCATGGGGTGGAAGCTGTCCATCCACTCGCGCACCCAGTCCTTGTCTTCCAGCTGTTCGACCTTGTAAACCAGATCCTTGCGGTAGAATTTTTTCAGGAACTCGAGGATGGGGGCCGGATCGGTTTCGGCATCAAACAGGCCTACCACTACGGTGTCGTCCCACAGCAGGGTTTCGCCGGGCAGGGGTTCGAATACCGGCTTGTCTTCGGCATCCATATAGGTCACCGACAGGGCACCGCGTCCCAGCAGCATG
>JBFGZI010000333.1:0-2807 GCA_041586855.1 Oceanisphaera sp.
AGCTGGAAAACGGCGACGACTTTCACTGCCACCCGTTGCGCAATACCGCCACCGTCTTGCTGAGCAAGGCCGATTTGCAGGCCTTCACGGCCCGCACCGGCCATAGGCCGCTCTGGCTGCCGGTACCGGCGCCTTGATGGCGAATCGGCGCCCCTGTAGGCCCGACTTCAGTCGGGAGGTTTTATTGATTGCTGAAGGATCGCCCCACTGAAGTGGTGCCTACAATGTCACGCCTCACGCCTCACGCCTCACGCCTCACGGGCGGCTCAGTTCCCCGCGCAAATTCCGTTTCATCAGCTCGCGTATTTCTTCCGGCGGCAGCTCTTTGCTCAGCAGATAATGCAGCTTGGCCAGCGCCGCTTCCGTGGTCATGTCGTAACCGGAGATCACCCCGGCCTGGGCCAGGGCGTGGCCGGTGGCGTAGCCGTCCATGTTGACGGTGCCGCGCAGGCACTGGGTCAGGTTGACGATAATCACCCCCCGGGCCGAGGCCTCGGCCAGCAGGGTCAGCATGGCCTCGTTCTGGGGCGCATTGCCCACCCCGTAAGACAACAGCAGCAGCGCCTTGACCGGCTGTTGCAGTATGTTGCCGATCACCGCAGCGGAAATGCCGGGGTAGAGGGTGACCACGCCGATGGGCTGGGGCGTGATGGGGCTGACGGTCAGCGGCTTGCCGGTGGCGGTGCCCAGTTTGCCCGACTCCAGGCTGATGTGGATGCCCGCATTGAGCAGGGGCGGAAAGTTGGGCGAGTCGAAGGCCTGAAAGCCGTCGGCGTGTACCTTGCTGGCGCGGTTGCCCCGATACAGGCGGTTGTTGAAGAACAACCCCACCTCGTGAATGGGGTAGCAGGCGGCCACATAGAGGGCGTTGAGCAGGTTGGGGCGGCCGTCGGAGCGCAGTTCGGCCAGGGGGATCTGGGAGCCGGTGACGATCACCGGCTTGTCCAGGTCTTCCAGCATGAACGACAGCGCCGCGGCGGTAAACGCCATGGTATCGGTGCCGTGCAGCACCACAAAGCCGTCGTAGTCGTCGTAGTTGGCCTTGATGTCATCGGCAATCCGCTGCCAGTCGGCGGGGGTCATGTCCGAAGAGTCGATCAGGGGATCGTACTCGTGAATATGGTAGGCCGGCATCTCGGCGCGATGAAACTCCGGGGTATGGGCCAGACAGTCGGTCATGAAGCCCGCCTGGGGCACATAGCCCTTGGCGGATTTCTGCATGCCGATGGTGCCGCCGGTGTAGGCGATGTAGATTTTTTTCTGGTGCATTAAAACTCCTGGCATTCCACACACAGCACATACTGGCCGCGAATATCGTTGAACTGGCTCAGGGCCGACAGCTCGCTCTTGAGCTGTTCACCGGCCGGGCGCAATACCGCCGGCAGGGCGGCGGTGGCCCAGTCGCTCAGCACGCCCGAGTCCAGCAACAGCTGCTCCAGCAACATTTCCTTGGCGGAGCTGGGCAGTTTCACCGGCTTGACGCTGAACTCCGTCAATTTGGCCAGGCCGGCGGCACCGGCCAGGGCATCGTCCAGATAACCCAGCTCATCCACCAGCCCCAGCGCTTTGGCATCCAGTCCGGTCCAGACGTGGCCCTGAGCGGCACGCTCTACCTGCTCCGGGTTCATGCTCCGGCCCTTGGCTACCAGGTCGACGAACTGATCGTAGGTGTGTTCAACCCCCATCTGGATCAGTTGCTTGGTGTGATCCGGCAGACCCGTGGTCAGGCCCGCACCCACAAAGTCGGTGGTGCCGACGCCGTCGGTGTGCAGGCCCAGTTTCTCGAAGGCTTCTTCGAAGGTGAGAAAGAGGCCGAACACGCCGATGGAGCCGGTGAGGGTGGTGGGGGCGGCGTAAATCTTGTCGGCGTCGGCCGCTATCCAGTAACCACCGGAGGCGGCGATGCTGCCCATGGACACCACCAGCGGCTTGCCGCTTTCCTTGAAGCGCAGCAGGCTGCTGCGGATCTGCTCGGCGGCAAAGGCGCTGCCGCCGGGGCTGTCGATGCGCAGCACCAGGGCGTGAATGTCTGCATCCAGCCGGGCTTCATCGATCAGCTGACTGAGGTATTCGTCGTTGATGGTATTGGGGCCCGTATCGCCACTCATGATGGCGCCGCTGGCGGTGATCAGACCCACCGCCGGGGCGGCATTCTTGCGCGGGGCGCTGTGGCTGAGGTAGGCGGGAATTTCCACGCTCATGTAGCGGCTGGTCTGGCTGTCCCAGCCCACCTGCTCGGCCACGGTTTGCAGCATTTCGTTACGGCTGGCAAGCCGGTCGACCAGACCCTGCTCCAGGGCATAGCGGGCCGGGTCACCATTCACGGCGCCAAAGCGGCTCAGCAGCTGCTCTTTGCTCGGGTTGATGTGGTCGGCGGGAATATCCCGCAGTTTGACGATGTTGTCCTGATAATGCTGCCACAGCTGGCCGAGCCAGCGCAGGGTATCTTCGCGGCTCTCTTCGGACATGTCGTCGCGCAGATAGGGCTCCACGAACGACTTGTAGGTGCCCACCCGGAATACATGAGGGGTGATGTTGAAGCGCTCGAAGGCCGACTTGTAGTGCAGCCGATAGACGCCGAGGCCCTGAATGGTGACGGCGCCGGCCGGGTTCAGCAGAATTTCGTCGGCATGGGCCGCCAGATAATACTGACCCTGGGTGTAGTAGTCGCCGATGGCATACACCGGCTTGCCGGAGGTCTTGAAGCCTTCGATGGCTTCGCCGACTTCATCGAGCTTGGTCAGGCTGGACTCGCTCATGTTCTGCAGCCGCAGCACCAGGGCGCCGATGCGTTCGTCGTTGCGGGC
>JBFGZI010000334.1:0-2806 GCA_041586855.1 Oceanisphaera sp.
TCCCGCGCCACCAGACCGGTGACGGTACGGTCACCTATGGTGATCAAAAAGCCCTTGTCGGCCACGGTCGGCAGTGTCATGACCCGCTCGGCCGCGTCCTTGAGATCAATACCACTCAGCTCCAGCGCCGGGCTCTGGTGTTGGGCCGTGGTGACGTCACGCTGCATCTTGGGCGCCTTGCCCAGCAGCACTTCCAGCGGCATGTCGATGGGCTGATTGTCGAAATGCTCGTCATGCAGGCTCAGGTGCGGCTCGGCGGTGGCCTCGCCGACCACGGCAAAGGGGGCCCGCTCGCGACGACAGATGGCTTCAAATTCGGCCATGCGATCATCCGCTACCGACATAACGTAACGTTCCTGAGACTCGTTACACCAGATTTGCAGCGGGCTCATGCCCGGCTCGTCGTTGGGGATGTTGCGCAGCTCGAAGCGACCGCCACGGCCGCCGTCGTTGACCAGCTCGGGCATGGCGTTGGACAGACCACCCGCGCCCACATCGTGGATAAACTGAATGGGGTTGTGCTCGCCCATGGCCCAGCAGCGGTCAATCACTTCCTGACAGCGGCGTTCCATTTCCGGGTTGTCCCGCTGTACCGAGGCAAAATCCAGATCTTCGCTCGACTGGCCGGACGCCATGGAGGACGCGGCACCGCCGCCCAGACCGATGTTCATCGCCGGGCCACCCAGCACCACCAGCTTGGCGCCGACGGTGATCTCGCCCTTCTGCACGTGTTCGCCGCGAATGTTGCCCAGACCACCGGCCAGCATGATCGGCTTGTGATAGCCGCGCACTTCTTCGCCGTTGAAGCTGGACACCTTCTCTTCGAAGGTACGGAAGTAGCCGAGCAGGGCCGGACGGCCAAACTCGTTGTTGAAGGCCGCGCCACCCAGCGGGCCATCGATCATGATATCGAGGGGGCTGACAATGCGCTCGGGCTTGCCGAAGTCCTGTTCCCAGGGACGGGCATAGCCCGGGATCTTCAGGTTGGACACGCTGAAGCCCACCAGACCGGCCTTGGGCTTGGAGCCGCGACCGGTGGCGCCTTCGTCACGAATTTCACCGCCGGAGCCGGTGGCCGCACCCGCATAAGGCGAGATGGCGGTAGGGTGGTTGTGGGTTTCCACCTTCATCAGGATGTGGATATCTTCCTGATGGTAACGGTATTCACCGGACTCGGGGCTGGCGAAGAAACGCCCGGCGGTTGAGCCGGTCATCACGGCCGCATTGTCCTTGTAGGCCGACAGAACATGCTCGGGCGTCTGCTCGAAGGTGTTCTTGATCATCTTGAACAGCGACTTGGGCTGATCGACACCGTCGATGGTCCAGTCGGCATTGAAAATCTTGTGGCGACAGTGCTCGGAGTTGGCCTGAGCGAACATGTAGAGCTCGATATCGTTGGGATTACGGCCCAGGGCGGTAAAACCGTCAAACAGGTAATCGATTTCGTCCTCGGCCAGCGCCAGACCCATGCTCACGTTGGCCTCGGCCAGGGCAGCGCGGCCGCCGGTCAGAATATCCACGGCGGTCACCGGTGCCGGCTCTGCCTCGGCAAAGAGGCAGCTGGCATCTTCCAGCGCATCAAGGGTCACTTCGGTCATGCGGTCGTGCAACATGTCGGTGACCGCATCCAGTTCGGCGGCACTGGGGGTGCGCTCGAAGCTCAGGTAATAGGCGATGCCGCGCTCGATACGCTTGACCTGAGTCAGGCCGCAGTTACGCGCGATATCGGTAGCTTTACTGGACCAGGGAGACAGAGTGCCAGGACGGGGGGTAACCACCACCAGCAGACTGCCGGCGGCAGGAGTAATGCCCTGAGCGGGGCTGTCGAGCAGCTGGCTCAGGGTTTGTCGACTGTCGGCCTCGAGATCGGCGTTCAGCGCAACAAAGTGCACATACTCGGTTTCGATCGCGGCCAGCGGCAGATTTTGCTGCTGGGCGCGGCGAACCAGGGCCCGGGTTCTGAAACCGGATAAGGCCGGTGAGCCTCTCAGTATTTCCATAGTGGCAATTCTCAAAGCGTGAGTGAATGGGGGGTTGAGAAATTGCCGGTATTATAGGTTTACACCTCTGCCCTGTCGACGCTCATTTCCGGAACCTTATTCTGCCAGGTCCCCCGAAAAAATCGGCCTTTGCCTGACGAAGTGGTCAACTTCTGCTATAAAATGCCGACCCTATTGAATAAGGACTCGCTTTTGCGCCTGATACTGATGCTTTTCAGAGCCCCCCTGCTGCTGGGATTGCTGACTCTGGTCGGCTGCGACCTTCACGAAAAACGTCAGACCCAACAGGAACAGATCCAGACCCGTGGGGCCTTGCGGGTCGGCACCCTCTATCATCCACTCTATTATTTTTTGCGCGATGATCAGGAAGAAGGGCTGGATTACGAGCTGGCACGGCTCTTTGCCGACTCGCTGAACGTAGAGCTGACCATGGTCCCGGCCTATAGCCTGGACGAGCTCTTTTCACTGCTCGACACGGGCAAGGTCGACATGCTGGCCGCCGGCCTGACCGTCACCCCGCAGCGACGCCAGCAGTACCGCTTTGGTCCCAGCTATTACGACATCGCCCAGACCCTGGTGTATCGCAAGGGCAGCTCCCGCCCGCGGGATCCTGGCCAGATAGAGGGCGAAATCCGGGTGCTGGCAGGCTCCAGCCAGGCCGAATTGCTACACCAGCTGCAGCAGGAGTTGCCCGAGCTGCGCTGGGAAACCCGCAGGGACACGGATGAAGAAGATCTGCTGCGCCAGGTCGCCGAAGGCCGAGCCGACCATACCCTGATTGCCGATGTCATGCTGGCCCGCACCCA
>JBFGZI010000335.1:0-2800 GCA_041586855.1 Oceanisphaera sp.
CACCCTGCCGTCAAGTTAACTCTCCACTATCTCCTACAGTATAGAAGCACCAGCACGGCTTTCCCGAACGAGCACTCGCCTTAGCGGGCATCACCTGGAAAGAAATGCTGGGTGGAGTCCCGAACAAATCAAGGTGCTTAACCAGCTGCTGGACCGCGGGGGAGCAAGAAAACGACCCCAGGCCCCAGTGATCGACGGCTCCCCTCTGCCGCCAGCTAAAATAAGCATGTCCGATCCGGCATGAGCAGGCTCATTCCCTTTTACGGCTTTATCACCCTGAACGCCTTGGCCCCAGTGCCTGTCTGGTTTTTCTTTTTCGACGGTTAAACAAGTGGGTGCCAGCACAAACAGACAGGAGGAAACATGTGATCAATTGATCATCTGGCCACGCTGCAGCCTCGACTCCGCCAGCTGGAACTGACCCCGGGGTTATGCCCACTCTTGATCCAGATCAATAAAATATCATTGAGTTACCGCTCTGGTAGCACATCTGGTCACAGTCACTCCTATCCTAATGCCTGTTCGCTATATAAATCGCCTCTGGCTTTTACACAAAGACCGACTGAACATACACTACCTCGAGATAGAACGATCACCGCTCGCTATCAACTTCAAACCAACACCTCTCTACCTCCCTGCGATAGGAAAATAATGGATGCAGATTGCTATTTTTGATGCCGCCAGTGAGATATTGATGAACGTTGATACTTTTGATGTAACCATCGAGCTGGTAAAGGCGCTGATGCTGCTGTGGATTATCCGCTTTCTGCTCCACACAGGTAAAAAACGTCACGAAGGGCAAAAAGGCTGGAATCTAATTCTGGCTGGCTTTTTCCTGCTGCTGTTCGCCACCTTGATTGATATCACCGACGAATTTCCCGAACTGACACAATTTGTGGTGATTGGTGACACCGAAATTCAGTCATTTCTGGAAAAGCTGGTAGGAGAAGGCGTAGGTATCTTGTTGCTGTTATCAGGGCTGTTGAGCTGGATCCCGACCCAGCAGCAGATGACAGGACGCCTGCACCAACAGGTCCGGGAACGCACCTCCGAACTGCTGAAGGCGAAAATATTTACCGAAGCGGTGGTAGAACAGAGTCATGATCTGGTGGTGGCCTGTAATATCGACGGCCATATCACCCACAGCAATAACCGCGACCAGGGAGATTTACTCCGGGCTACCCCAGGCCTGACCCTTGAGGAATGGAGCCGTCACCACTCCAGCTATGCGGCGGACGGGGTGACTCCCTTATCTCTGGAGCAATTACCGCTTTACCGTGCCCTGCACGGCGAATCGATCGTCGCGGAAGAAATCATGATCCGGGAGCAGGAGCAGGCGCCCCATATTCTGCTGATCAGTGGCCGCCCCATCCATGATGAAGCAGGCAACCAAATCGGTGCCATGATCTCGGCCTACGATATTACTGCCCAGAAACAGCTCGAAGAACAGCTCAGATATCAGGCCCGACACGACTACCTGACCGGCCTGCCCAACCGACTGTTGTTTCACGACCGACTGGCACAGGCCCTCCTTCGATCACGCAGGAACAAGGAGCCGGTGGCGGTGATGATGCTGGATCTGGACAGGTTCAAGGAGGTCAACGACAGCCTGGGCCATGCCGCCGGGGATCTGCTGCTGGAACAGGTGACCCGGCGACTGCAACAATGCATGCGCGATCATGACACCCTGGCTCGCCTGGGCGGTGACGAGTTCGCCATCGTGCTGACGCCGCCCCGGCAAGATGTGCCATTCGCCCCCCTGTCAGTCGCCAAACGCATACTGAAGCAACTCACCCAGCCCTTCTGGCTGCATGAACAACGGATCCGGATCAGCGTCAGCATCGGCATCGCCCTGTTTCCTGAAAACGGACAAACGAGTGAGACGCTGCTGCTCAATGCCGACGCCGCCATGTATCAGGCCAAGGCTGAGGGTCGTAACACCTACCATTGCTATCAGCCAGAGCTGAACCAGGAAGCCCTGGCACGGCTGACGCTTGAAAACGACATGGCACAAGCGCTCGAGCAGAATCAGTTCAGTGTCTACTATCAGCCGCTGGTGCAATCTGCCAATGGTCGCTGTGTGGCGGTAGAAGCCTTACTGCGCTGGCAGCATCCGGTCAGAGGGCCGATTCCGACCACCGAGTTTATTCCGCTGGCCGAGCGCAGCGGATTGATAGTACCCCTCGGCGAATGGGTGTTGCGCACCGCCTGCAGCCAGCTGCAACGCTGGCAGCAGCAGGGGCTGCCCCTGCTCAGGGTGTCGGTCAACCTGTCGGAGCGCCAGCTGCATCAGCCGGATCTGAGCGAGCGCATCGCCCGGATACTGCAAGACACCCGGCTCCCCGCCGGCAGCCTTGAGCTGGAGCTGACCGAAAGCATGCTGATCCAGGACAGCGAGGCCATGCTCACTCTGCTCGACAGCCTACGGCAACTGGGGGTGCAGCTGGCCATCGATGATTTTGGTACCGGCTACTCTTCACTGTCTTACCTGCGGCAGTTTCCGGTCAGCCGGCTGAAGCTGGATCGCTCCTTTGTGCAGGATCTTCCCCAGGATACAGTACTCAGCCAGGCGATTATCGAGCTGGCTCACCGGCTGCATATGAAGGTGGTAGCCGAAGGGATAGAAAACGAGGCCCAGCGGGCCTTCCTGGCAGCCCATGGTTGCGACGAACTGCAGGGGCACCTGTTTTCCCGGGCGGTACCGGCCGAAGAGCTGGTACAACTGCTGGCCCCGACCGGAAATATCCTGCCTTCCCCCCAGGCGGACAATCCCCTGAGCTCTCCAGCTAGGGCCGGCTGA
>JBFGZI010000336.1:0-2786 GCA_041586855.1 Oceanisphaera sp.
CAGTCCGCTGGCCAGGGCGGTAACGAAATCCCGATCGTCCGGGCTGAGTTTGTCATCTTGTATCATGGGGTGCTCTCTGTCGCGGCCCCTGCAGGGCTGATTAGCTACACATGGTAGCAAAAGTTCGCACTGCGAACACCGTTACAAACCTCTTTCATCCCTGCTTCCTCTTACTTCACTCTCAGATAAAAAATAATCATTTGTTTTACATGTACTTAATGTAAATTTTGGGATTGAGTTGAATTTTTGGGTTTGCTAGTCCGGGTAAAAAAATGCAAATATGTTCGCAATGCAAACTAATGGTTCGTTATGCGAACTTTTGATTTCACTCAGGGAGGCAATACTCATGGCCAATTTTATGAGCTTGCACGATGCAGTTGCTCGCTATGTCCAGGATGGCGCTACCGTCGCCATGGAAGGCTTTACTCACCTGATCCCCTTTGCGGCGGGTCATGAAGTTATTCGGCAGGAAAAGCGGGATCTGACGCTGATCCGCATGACGCCGGACATTATCTATGACCAGCTGATTGGCGCCGGTTGTGCCAAGCGCCTGATCTTCTCCTGGGGCGGTAACCCCGGTGTGGGCTCCCTGCACCGGTTGCGCGACGCGGTAGAGAAGGGCTATCCCCAGCCGCTCGAGATTTTCGAACACAGTCACGCGGCTATGGCCTGTGCCTATGAAGCAGGCGCCGCTGGCCTGCCGCTGGCGGTATTGCGCGGTTACATCGGCAGCGACCTGCCCAAGGTCAACCCGCAGATCCGCTTTATCGAATGCCCCTTCACTGGCGAGCGACTGGCGGCAGTACCGGCGGTGCGACCCGATGTGAGTATTGTTCACGCCCAGCGTGCCGACAGGCAGGGCAACGTGCTGGTGTCCGGCATCGTCGGCGTGCAAAAAGAAGCCGTACTGGCGGCGAAGCACAGCATAGTGACCGTGGAGGAGATCGTCGACGACCTGCAGGCCGAGCCCAATGCCTGCGTGATCCCGGGCTGGGCCATCGATGCCATTGCCGAGGTGAAACGAGGCGCCGCGCCTTCTTATGCGCACGGCTATTACCCGCGCGACAACAGTTTTTATAAAGAATGGGATGCGATTGCACGCGATCGCGACAGCTTCAACAACTGGCTGCAAGAAAATGTCTATAACCAGGGAGGGCAAGCCCAATGACACTCGAATATAATGCTTCCGAAATGATGACGGTCACCGCCGCGCGCGCACTGCAAAACGGTATGACCTGTTTTGTGGGTATCGGCCTGCCCAGCGAGGCCGCCAACCTGGCCCGCCTGACCCATGCTCCCGAAGTGACGCTGATCTATGAATCCGGCACCCTGCAGACCAAGCCCGAGATACTGCCGCTGTCCATCGGTGATGGCGAGCTGTGCGAGTCGGCCCTGACGACGGTGGCGGTGCCCGAGATGTTCCGCTACTGGCTGCAGGGCGGACATATCGATGTCGGTTTCCTCGGTACCGCGCAAATAGACAAGTTCGCCAACCTCAATACCACCCTGATTGGTGATTACCAGGCGCCCAAGGTACGGCTGCCCGGTGGCGGCGGTGCGCCGGAAATCGCCACCAATGCCAAAGAGGTGTTCATTACCCTCAAGCATTCGTCGCGGGCCTTTGTCGAGGCGGTCGATTTTATTACCACCCTGGGCTTCGGTCGCGATGGCAAGGGGCGTGATGACGTCCCCAACATTGGCCGCGGCCCCACCAAGGTGATTACCGATCTCTGTGTGCTGCAGCCTGATGCGGACACCAAAGAACTGGTAGTCACCTCGCTGCATCCCGGTGTGACCCGTGAGCAAGTGAGTGAGGCCACCGGATGGCCGGTACGCTTTGCCGAGCCGCTGGCACAAACTCCCGAGCCCAGCGCCAACGAACTTGAAATCTTGCGGGCACTCAAGGCCAGAACCGCCGCCCATCATGCCAAGTCCATCTCACCGGAGGTCGTGTAATGAAGCCCGTCTATCTCTGTCACCCCAGACGTTCGGCCATAGGTCGCTTCGGCGGCACCCTGGCATCGGTTCGCCCCGATGATCTGGCCGCTCAGGTATTCAAGGCCGTACTGGCCCAGGCACCGGATCTGGATCCGGCCGCTATCGACGAAGTCATCATGGGCTGTGGCAACCAGGCCGGTGAAGACAACCGCAACGTGGCGCGTATGTCTGCTCTGCTGGCGGGTCTGCCGGTGAGTGTGCCCGGCACCACTATCAACCGCTTGTGCGGCTCCGGCATGGATGCGGTGGGAACGGCGGTGCGCGCCATCAAGGCCGGCGAGCTGGATCTGGTACTGGCCGGGGGCGTGGAGTCCATGTCCCGTGCGCCCTATGTGATGGGCAAGGCGGACGCGGCCTTTAGCCGCGGTCAGAAAATAGAAGACACCACTATCGGCTGGCGCTTTGTCAACGCGCAGATGAAGGCGCAATACGGTGTGGATTCCATGCCGGAAACGGCAGAAAACGTCGCCGAACAGTTCGCTATCTCACGGGAAGATCAGGATGCTTTCGCAGTCCGTTCCCAGCAGAAGGCGGCTGAGGCCCAAAGCGTCGGTCGCTTTGCCGAAGAAATCGTGGCGGTAGAAATTCCCCGCCGCAAGCAGGAGCCGCTGCTGTTCGCCGATGACGAACATTTGCGCCCAGGCACCACCCTGGAAAAGCTGGCCGCTTTGTCGACTCCTTTCCGTGAGGGTGGCAGCATCACCGCCGGTAACGCCTCGGGCGTGAATGACGGCGCCGCCGCCATGCTGATCGCCAGCGAAGAAGCGGTGCAGCGTCATGGCCTCAAG